>CALMDL010000140.1 GCA_937864995.1 uncultured Candidatus Altimarinota bacterium
GCTTTTAAAGCTTCTTCTATTTTATCTGCAACTTCTCTACATTCTTTAACTAATAATTCTTCATTTTCAATTTGCCTTCTTATTTTTAGTATTTCAGGAGAATCTGTGACTTTATAATCTTTTGTTATTTGACTAAGTAAGAAATGATAATTTACAAGTATATCTTGAGCTCTCCACATTTCTTGATTTATTCTAGCTAGATTTTCAACACTAGGTTCTTCTCACAATTTTTTAACGTATTCTAACATATTTTAATAATTATTGTCATTTAAGGATTTCATATACTTCAATATTTTGGTTTCTAGCACAAACAGTTGCTTTTCAAGAAGTTTCTGCATCAAATGTAGATTCAAGTCATAATTTTTTTCTAAAATCTTCTATTAAATCATTTACTTCAGCTTCAGTTTTATCTTCAGAAATTACTTCTATTTCATATCTTTTTCAGTATTGAAAACTATCTATATCTATATTTATAGTTTCTCATCACATTTTGTATTCAAATTTTTCTCTACTTGTATCAATAAAAATAGCTCAAATAGTATCATCAATACTTATATTGAATTCTTTTTTTAATATAGAATCTATTTCTTCATCTCAAATTATTTCATCTGAAATAACTAGATTTGTTTCATAGTTTATTCTTGTTATTTTAAGCTCGTAAATACCATTTCTCATTCTCAAGTAGTACATAGCTTTGAATAATCTATAATCAGGAGTATCTAAGTAATAATCTTTTAAGTTTTCTACTCAAATTCTTTTACAATTAGCTACTATTTTTTCATAATCATCAAGTCTAAAAGTATATTTTTTTTCTATTTCGATATGCATTTATTTTATTTTTTAATTTTTAAAATCTGTAATTAAATCAAGAGCTGTTTCTTTGTATTCTTCATCACCAAATTCTAAAAATAAAGTTGCTTCATGAAGAATATCATCTATCTTATCCATATCTGTTTCACTTAATCAACTAGTGTAAAGTGTTTCAACTATATAATCTATATTATCCATATTTTCTTGAACTAGAGCTTCTTCTAGTTTAGATAAATAATTTGTGTATAATTCTGCTTCTTTCATAATTTTTAAAATAAAAAAATAAAAGTATAAAAAATAAGTATTTCAATTTTATTGAAATGCATATTTTTTATACTTTCGGTCCTTCTAAGTTTTGTAGTTGAAGGAAGATTACCACCTAAAGCAATACTTAATTTTACTTTTTTAACGAGGTGTTTCGCCCCCGAGAGATTCTACTTGGTTTATAAACTTTTCTTTCTCCAGCTTCGTGAGTTGATAGCTCACTCAAATGCTTTTATT
>CALMDL010000141.1 GCA_937864995.1 uncultured Candidatus Altimarinota bacterium
AATACCACAAGAAAAAATACCACAAGAAAAAATACCACAAGAAAAAATACCACAAGAAAAAATACCACAACCACAAAAAAGAACAAAAAAACCGCCTATAGCACAAAAAACAAAAGACTGAATTATTATTAGAACTTTTTCTAACTCAAGAGAAGCTCAAAGATTTACTTGAATAGATTTTAAAAATATATATAATTGTGCTGAATGAAAAAATAAATCTGCTTGATGATTTTTATGGCATTATATTTAAACTACAAAACAAATGACACCAAAAGAAAAAAGAATTGCATTACCTATAAAATTACTTTGAGAAAATTACACAAAAGTAAAAAAAGAATCAGAAAAACTTTGATTAACAATGAGTTGATTTATTAGTATGCTTATTGCAGATTATGATTCTGTTAATATAATTTATAAAAAATAATTTGATTTTCAAATTAATAGTGATATAATATTTTCTAGCTAAAGTCATTAAATTATCTCGCAACATATTATAGGCTCTTACGAGCAGGTTGACTTTAGCGAGATAAGCCTGTTTGTAAGAGCTTTTAATTTTGTAAAATTATGAGCCAAGAAATTTGGAAAGACATTCCTTGATATGAATGATTATATCAAGTGAGTAGTTTAGGAAATGTAAAAAGTTTAAAATCCTGAAGTCGGGGTAAGTGATGAATTAAGATTTTAACACCTTTAAGATCTAAAGGATATTTAACTATAAAAATAAGCCAAAATAATAAATCAAAAAAATATTTAATTCATCGTTTAGTTTGTATAACTTTTTTAAGTAATGTAGAAAATAAAAAAGAAGTAAATCATATTAACTGAATCAAAGATGATAATAGATTAGAAAATTTAGAATGGTGTACTCGTTCAGAGAATATTAAACATAATTATAAAGAACTTTGATTTATAAGTGCATTTCATATTAATAATCCAAAACCAAGTTTATGAAAGTTTTGAAAAGATAATATTTTATCTAAAAGAGTAAATCAATATGATTTAGATTGACATTTTATAAAAACTTGGGAATGCATGAGTGATATAAGAAGAGAATTATGATTCAATATATCTAAAATATCATCTTGTTGTAATTGAAAACAAAAATCATCTAAATGATTTAAATGGAATTTTAATAATAATATATAAAAAATGTTACAAAAACTATATAAAATATCAGATGGAACCTTTAATCCACCTCAAGAAAATCCTCATAAGGAAGCTATATCTCAAAAATATAAAAATTTAAAATATTTTACACTTCCTTTTGAAGAAGAATTTTCAAATGTGGATAATGCAGTTATATTTAAAGATATAACGGAACAACAAGACCATATTAGAAAAGAAATTTCACTATATGAAAAATACTGATATTTTAATAAAGCAATTTCAGATACTTTAACTGAACAATATAAATATTTTTATTATTATAAATGATATTATTATAAGATTGATGAATTAAGATTATGGTTAACTAAAAAATCCTGATACGAAAATACTTTTATTAGAGCAGAAAAACCAGAAATAGAAGAAAATACACTAGAAACAAATACTTGAAAGAAAAAAACTCTTGTTGTTTCTAGAGAAGCTATTAGAAAAATAACTTGATATTCCTCCATATGTGGTTCCCAAATGGGATGAAACTTGAAAACAAGTCTATATTGAGTGGCAAGATAAAATTCTACAAGATGAATCCTGAATTATTCTTGTTGACTGATCAAGACAAATATGAAAATCATTAACTATTGCAGAAAAAGCAGTAGAATTAAGTTTTATCCCAAATGAAGATACATTAGTTTGAGCTTTTATTAAAAAAACTACTGATGTTATTCGTAATTATATTTTAAGATTTATAAAATCTTTTCCAGAAGGAACTTTTGAACACTATAAATCTGAATGATATATTTTAAATACCAAAAGTTGAACTAGAGTATATTTTCGTACTTTAGCTGATTGAGCTGATAATGTACTTTGACTTACATTAAGAAATATTATAGTTGATGAGGCACAATTAATTGAAACTGAAGTTTTTGAAGATGCACTTGAACCAACTCTGTCTACCACAAATGGTAAAATGATTTTGATTTGAACACCATGAAGATCTGCAAAATGATATTATTATGATTTAATAATGCAGGCTAAAAGATGAATAGAAGTTCAATGAATAAAAATTTGAGTTAAATGTGAAGATAATCCAGATATAAGTTATTATCAAATAGATTATACACAAAATCCTTTACTAGCACCAAGACTAAGAGCTAAAATTGAAGCTAGTCTAGGTAAAGCATCTACACAAAGACAGTATATGTGTCGCTGGGATGCATGAGATGACCAATTATTCAAACCTAATCAAATTTCAACTTATCCAATACTTAATAATGATTGATATTTTATAATAACATTTGACCCTGCTAGACAATGAACAGATAGATCAGCTTACTGTGTCTTATATATAATTAATTGAAAAATTAATGTATATCTTTCTTGATTTGTTCCTAAAAATATGAAAAATAAATGGAGTCAACAAATCTCTTTTTACAAATGATGATTAATAAAACAATTTTGAAATTTTCCTAAAATAACTTATTGAGTAGATATAAGATGATTATGAGAATGATTTTCAGAAGCTTGGAAAAATGAATTTAAAGATAAATCATTAATTCAAATATGATATACTTCATGAGAAGTAGAGTCTATAAAATGATTAGAATGGAGAGTTAGTAAAACCATACTAATCTCAAATGCAGTAGATTTAATTGAAGAAGGATTAGTAGATATCTTAAAAGTTTCTAATAAAGATTTAATTGAAGAACTACAATTTTTATATGAAGATCAAGATAATAAATGAAGACTAGCGATGAAAAGTACTTATAAAGATGATATTTCTAATGCTTTTTTAGTTTGACTATATATTGCAAAAAAAAGATGATATATAAAAAGAAGTTACATTGAATCAAGTATAGAATCTACAGAACAATTTGATGAATGGGGGGCTGATTTTTCTCCACAAAAAAAGAAAAAAAAGTTGCAATCTGGTTGGTAATAAATATAATAAGAAGGTAAATATTTTTATCTTCCCAAAAAAGTATTTATTACTTTAATTAAAAGACAATAAGTTGGGAAGCTTATTGTTTTTTGTATTTTTAAATTATGGAAAAAGAAATCTGGAAAGATATTCCTTGATATGAATGACTATATCAAGTATCTAATATGTGACAAGTGCATAGTTTTTATTCAAATAAAATAAAGAAATCATTTGATTCATTATGATATTGTAGAATTTGACTATATAAAAATAAAAAAGAAATGAAATTTTTAGTACATAGGTTAGTAGCTATGACATTTTTGCCAAATATACTAAATTTAGTAGAAATTAATCATATTAATTGAATAAAAAATGATAATAGACTTGAAAATTTAGAATGGTGTACTAGAAATGAAAATATACAACATGCTTTTAATATTTGATTAAAAACTACAACAAAGAATAATTACTTTATAAAAAGTAATCCGTATAAATGAAAATTTTGAATAGATAATCCTTTAAGTAAAAAAATACAACAATTTGATTTAAATTGAAACTTTATTAAATTATGGTATTGAGCAAGTTCTATTTATAAAGAATTATGAATTAATAATTCAACTATATTGAAAGCTTTAAAAAATGATAGACAAAAAGTATGAAATTTTATATGGAAAGAATTAAAATAAATTTGCTTTTTATTCTTTTTTAAATACACTAAGAATATCTATAATAAGTATTCAGTCTAAAAAAATTAATAATAAATACTTTTATACTTATTTTAGATAGCTCCGTTTCTTTGATAGAACATAATTTTGGAGCTTTATAAATAAAGATTTTTTGTTAGACATAATTATTTTTTTCATATTTTTATTGTAGCCCAATAAAAAATCAATAGCTAGATTAATTCTAGCTTCTTGTAAACTATACTCCTATATATTTTGCAAGAAGTTGTAATTAATCAACACAAATATTTCATAACATTAAATAAATGTTCAAATATTAAAGAGTTTTATGTTGCTGTATCTTTTTATCTTTAAAAAAGAACTGTCTATATTTTGATTTATATTTAATAATTTTACTATTATGCAAAAAACTTCAGATACTACAGCTGACTTAACTCCTGATACTACAGCTGACTTAACTCCTGATACTACAGCTGACTTAACTCCTGATACTACAGCTAACTTAACTCCTGCTACTACAGCTGATTTAACTCCTGCTACTACAGCTGATTTAACTCCTAATGCTCCTGAAAATCCAGAACCTTCTCCTGAATGAAAAGTTCCTAAAACAAAAGCACAAATTAAAGCTGAAAAAGCTAAAGTTGATACTGAAACAACTACTGAAGAGAAAGAATACTCTGATAAAGAAATTCTAGAAGTAATTAAAGATAGAGTACCAGAATCTCATCCATTTAAATACAAAATAATTAAAGCAATTGATGAATTAATTCAAATGTTATAAAACTATCCCTAAAACAATAGGGATTTTTTTATTGCTTTTTAAATTATTTTAATTATTATTGTATTAATTATTTTTAACTTACTAAAAATGAAAACATATTCTTATATAAATAAGAAAAAAGATAGATTAGAAATCACAGTTTCAGAAGAAGATCAAAGATTAGTTAATCAAGCTAATACTGATTTTTTAACTTCTAACAAACATATTAGAAGCCAAGAGTTTTATATATGGAGATGAGCATTACAAAGTTATCATTTGAGTACATATTGAAGGAAGGTTCAATTATGATCTAATACTTGGAAGCAAAACATAACAATATGACTTATAAGAAGTTTTGTTGATATAATGGTATCATCAATGCATGAAAAACCTCTTACTTTTATTTGAACAGCTATAAATAAAAAATGAGCTGAGAATAAAGAAAATATATTAAAAACTTTATCATATATTTCTGATATTTCAGGTTTTCATAAACAACTTAAAGATACAATGGCTAATGGATTAATAATCTGAGAAATTGCTATGAGGGTTGGTTATAAGAAAACTAAAGATACTGAAAAATATATTTCTATTGCTGATTGAGATATAATTGAAGAAATTGTAGAAGTTGATGAAAAAAATTATCCATATGCTACAAATGTTTCAATTTTTAATATTTTTCCAGACCCATACTCTTGACCTTTAAGATATGTAACTGAAAGAGATGTTGTTTCTTATGCAAATTTCATTGAGATATTTTGAGCAACAATTAGATCAAAGAAAAATAGATCACCTTTTAAAGAAGATAATTTTTTACCTCTACTTACAATCAATGTAAATTGAGCTGATTTACAGGATTACTGAAATATTGTAAATCAAATCCATCAAAAAGTGAATGAAGAATTTATGGAAAAAGATAAATTCTTAATGCCTTGAAAAACAAAAACACAATCAATATCTTGAACTCAAATAGATGAGGACACAGATGTAATAGAATGACTAGTTGAATACAAAGCAACTTGGTATAATGGTAGATTAATTATTATTGCCAATAATTATCCAGTTTATATTTGAGAAAATCCTTATTGATTTATACCATATGTAATAAAAGCTTCAAATCAAACAAAAGCTAGATTTGGTGAATGAATACCTTATATGCTAAAATGATTAGAAGATGTAGGAAATTCTTTCATTAATAACTACTTTGATTCAGCTAGAAGTTTAGCTAATCCAACAATTGTAGTTCAAAAAAATCTAATGATAAACGATGAAGAATTAGAAGATTGAACTCCATGATGAATTTTATATACAGAGGATAATCAAAATTGAAATGCAGTATATAGATTAGATAAATGATGACTACAAGATTTTAATGTGATGTCATTAATTAATCAAATAGCTTCACAAATTACAGGTATTTCTGAATATGATTTATGACAAGCAGCTAGAGAAAGAACAGCAACTTGAGCATTAGCAGTTTCACAATCTTCTCAAAAAAGATTAAGTCCATATGTAAGTAATTTTCTTGATGCAATATCAATAGTTGCTCAAATGTGGTTAAAATTAGTTAAAAAATATTGGTCAGCAGAACAAATGATTTATATTTTAGATGCAGAATGACAACAAACTTGGGAAGCTATTAAAAAAACTTGATTAATGGGATGAGTAAATATTTCTTTAGAAGCTGAATGAATTTTTTGAGCTAATGAAGAACTTAAATACAAAAAAATTACTGAATTATATAATACACTTTCTCCTTCTGGTTTTGCACAAAGTCCAGAAATGGCTAAAGAAATTATTAAAACAGCTTGATATTCTCCTTCTAGATTCATTACAGTACCTTGAAAATGAATTAAACCAGATAATGCTTTAGAAATAGCTGCCTGAAATAATCAAACTAATATTCCTTGAGTAAATTCTAGTTTATGAGATATAGCTTGAAATGCAGCTACTCCTAATATAGATTTGTGAAATTGAGGACAATGAAATCCTAATACATAATATTTATTAATTATAAAACTATGGACAAAATAGAGATGATGAGAGAAAAATTCTTAATGTTTGCAGAAAAATTATGAGTTTCTCCAGAAAATATAGCTAAAATGAAAGAAGATTTTAGTAAAGGTGAAGAAAAAAAGGAAGAAATGAAAGATGAAATTAAAGAAGAAGTAAAAGAAGAGGTTAAAGAAGAAATGATTCCAGAAATAAGTAAAGATAAAGAAGTAGTAAAAGTTGATATAGCAAATCCTATTGAGAATAGAATGCCTACTGAAGAAGATTTATCAAAAATGAGTAGAGATGAATTATTGGTTTGTGCTAAAAAACTATTAAATACTCCTAAAAAAGATACAAAAGATATAACTGATACACCTTTTATGGTTATGATGAAAAGACAATGATATTAATTTCTAATTACTATATGATGATTTACCTGATATTATTTTTAATTATAGTAATATTTTTACTACTAGGAATAAGTTTTTACTTATTCTCTAGTATGCAAAAATTAAAACTATTAAATACTGCTTTAACTAAAGAAGTTGTAGAAACAAAAAAGACTCCCATAATTATATGAAGTCTAACTAAATACAAAGAGGAAGAACTTGTATTATTACTTAGTAATCCTGAAATTATAGATTTATTACTAAGAGTATTTGAATATAAAATAGCTGTAAAAACTGATACAATAAGAAGTTTAGAGGATACTGCTAGAAAAGTATGATATTTAGATTGTTTACATGAAACACATCTTTATTTTTATCAACTTAAACAAAAGTTAAAGAAAAAAGATGAAAAAATTTGACAAGATTTAATTTAATCCTATTATACAGCTGTAACTTGAAGTTATATTTTTGAAGATTTTTACATAAATAATACATTATAATATGCCTTGAATTGAAGATAATGTAGTAGTAGATACTACTCCTGAAGATAATACATTAGAAAATAATGTAGAAAGTGAGAATCCTGTAACTAATTCAGAGGATACTCAAGATGATACTTCTAATGCTTTAGAAATAATAGACTTGCTTCTTAAAGAAGAAATTCAAGAAGAAACAAAGCCTACTGAACCTGTATTTTTCCCTACAAAGGAAGACAAAAAAGAAACAGAGGAAGAATTTATTGATGAAAGTTTTTTAGAAGATATAGAAAAGTGAATAACTGAATTAGAAACTGAGTTAAATACAACTAAAGAAACTTTATCTCAAAAAGAAAAAGATCTTGAAGAAAAAAATAACACAGTAAATGCTTATGCTGAAGCTCTTGATAAATTAGGAGAGCACCCAATATTATGACCATTAAATGAAAAGATATTAAAAGGAGAAAAAGTAGATATTCCAGAATATTTACAAAAATCTTTACAAGAAGATATTGATTCATTACCAAATATGGAAAATATTGCAAGTGAACCTACTTGAGTTCAAGCAGCTGAAAGTTTACAAGATAAACTTGCCAGAAAAGCTAAACAAAGATACTAATTTTATATTAATAATTTTAAACAAATATGTTTATATTAAAACAACTAAAAGTTTTATTTATGGCATTTGCTGTAAGTAAATTTGCATTAGATGCAAGTGGTTATCCAGATTCACCACAAAGTACAAATGTTCCTGCTAGAGCAAATGCTACTCAAGCAGCTGCTCAAACTTCTTTTGAAGAATATAATAATTCAGAATTAGAAGTAATTTCAATTGCTAAAGGTAGAACTCCTTTTTTACATACACTTATTAATTTAGGTAGATGATTAAATGGAGGAAATTACAAAGATATGGGGTTCAATGAAAAAATCTCTACTAATTTCCCAACTTATAAATGGAAAGAAAGAGATGAAGCAAATGATATATTCCAATTCAATGCAATAAAAACAAATGCTGATACTTCTTTAACATTAGTTTCTACTTCTGGTTTATATCCAGGTTTAGTAATAAGAAATATTGTCACTAATGAACAAATGAGAATAGTTTCTATTACTTCATCAACTGTTATAGTTGTTGAAAGAGCTGTTGGTACTGTTGCTGCTGCTGCAATTGCAGTTGGTCAAGGTATGCAAGTTCTAGGTTCTGCTTCTACAAAAGGTCAAGCTTCATTAGCTGCTTTCTGGGTTGCAAATCAAGATAGATTCAACTATTTCCAAAAATTTCTTACAACTTTTACACAAGATGATTTTGATAATTTAGCTTACAAAATTAAAGGTGGAGAAGATATAATTGCTGAAAAAACAATTCAACATGCATTAGAAATTGAAAAAGCTATGCTATTTGGACAAAAGAAAGCTTCAACTGATCCAGTTACTTCAAAAATCTATTACACAATGGAATGAGTAATTGAAAATTGTAAAAGAGGGTGGACAAATGATATTTCTTCTTCATTAACTAGAATTACTCTAGAAGAAGCATTAGCAAATCCATTAAAATATACAAAAGATGGTTCTTATAAAAAAATTGTTCTTTGTGGTACTGGTGTAAAATCAGCAATCTCTAACTTATTTGAAGGTAGATTACAAACTTCTCAAATTAAAGATGTAGATTTAACATTTGAATCATTAAGAATTAATCAAGGTGAATTTATTTTTATAGAACATCCATTACTTGATGCTCAAACTGGTTACAATGGTATAATGTTCGTAATTGACCCATCATTCTGTAAAGTTGTTTACCCAGAAGGTAAAGACTTAATAAAAAATGCAGGTATGAATGGTAAAACTAGATTTGTTATGAATGATGCAGTTAATAACTTTGCTAATACTGAAGCAAGCTTAGTGACATATGCTACTTTAGAAGCTAGTAATTCAAATGCTTTTGCTGCAATTAAAGTTATCTAATTATAGCCTTAATCCAATAAAAAGACACTTATAATAAGTGTCTTTTTTATATTTTTATTTGCATTTTTAATATTTTTCTATATCATATATTCATATAAATATTTTTATCTTCCCAAAAAAGTATTTATTACTTTAATTAAAAGACAATAAGTTGGGAAGCTTATTGTTTTTTGTATTTTTTACTACTATGATAGATTTAAAAAATTTTTACACAGATAAACCACTAAATTCTGTTAAGCATAGTACATTATTAAAAAGATTAGATATTCTTGAAGTTAAGTATTGTAAAGAATGTAATATAAGATTAAAATTTAATTCATCTACCTGATGAGCTTCAACATATTGTCCTACTTGTGTTAAAAAGATAAAGGTTACAAATATGAAAAAGACTGTGAAAAAAAAATATTGAGTATCTAATATATCTCAATTAGAAGAAATTCAAGTAAAAATAAAACAAAATAATATAAAAAAATATTGAGTAAGTAATACATCAAAACTAGAATCTATTAAAAGTAAAATTAGAGAAACAAACTTTATAAATCATTGAGTTTTTAGTACTAGTAGCTTAAAAACTACAAAAGATAAAATTAAACAAACTAACATATTAAAATACTGAAAAGATTCTTTTTTACAAACAGAAAAAGCAAGATTAGCAAGAAAAAATTTAAGTATAAATAAAATATTAGCTAAAGATTCAAATATTAATATTTTAGATAAATGATATAAATATAAATGTGATATTTGTAACAAGATTTCAAAATATATTACTTTTAAAAATAAAGCTATTTTTTTACAAAGAGTAAGATTATGATTTTTACCTTGTCAGCATTGCATACCTTCCTCTTGAGCTTGAATTAATTCTAGAAGCACTATTGAAATTCAGCTAGATAAAGCAATACAGGAATTATGAGTAAAAACTGAGCATAAGAAAAATATTGATATATTTTTACCTGATTTTAATTTATGAATTGAAGTCAATTGAATATATTGGCATTCTGATAAATTTAAAGACAAGAATTATCATAAGAATAAAATAATAAAAAATGATATAAATTTATTATTTTTTACTGATTATGAACTATTAAATAATTTTGAGACTATTTTAAATTATATTAAATGAAAAATATGATTACTTCCAGCGATATGAGCATCTAAATGTAAAATTAAAAATATTTGAACATTAGAAGCAAAGAATTTTTGTAATAAATATCATATACATTGATTTTCATCTTGAAGTAAGTACTATTGAATGTTTTTTAAAGATAGTTTAGTTTCAGTTTGCATTGTTTGAAAGAATAGGTTCTCTAAAGATTGAATAGAAATAATTAGATTAGCTAATAAAACAAAGATTATTTGATGATTTGCTAGATTTTTAAAAAGGATTAAAAATGATTTTAAAAATTATAATAAAATAATAACTTTTATAGATGCTTATTTATGAGATAATTTAGATAATGTTTTCACAAGGAACTGATTTAGTTATATATCTCATACAACACCCAATTATAATTGGTTTATTAATAGGTGAAAAACTAAATTGTCTAGATACCAATGTATGAAACATAAGTTATTAAAAAAATGATATAAGTGAGAAACAGAGGATGAAATAATGAAATGATTATGATGAATTAAAGTTTATGATTGATGAAATTATAAATTTGAATTATTATATTAAAATCTTGACACATTTTAATAATTATATATACTTTTCTTGCTACTGAATATTTATTTTTTAATGAAACCTTTATGGCACCAATAGAAAAAACACTAGAAATAGAACAAAAAACATTTTATTTATATGACTATTCTAATAATTTAGTATTAAAATCTAAAAAAATATATAGCCCATATAATGTAAAGACACTTTGAAGAACTCCTTCAGAAGATTACTTTAATGATCCTGACTTTGTAGAATTTAGAAACTGACAATATGTTGCAGATTTAAAAAAACTATGACCAGTTAGATTCAATCAACAAATAGAATGGTTGTCTTTTTATAATCCAGTTGGATGACAATTGTCTAAATGAGAAAAACATCTTAATCAAATGCATTTAAATGGAAGATTTTTCAAAAATGATTGAATACATGTAGTTCATGCTGAGCAAATTGATGTTGCTCCTAAAGCAGAAGTAGAAATTAGGACTGAAGTTGTTGAGAAACAACAAATCCCATCTATTGTAGCAAATAATATGAATGTATTACAATTACAAGAATTAGCTTGAGAATGGAAAGTTGAGCTTGCACCAAATATAATGGAAAGTTGAGATGCAGAAAAAATTAAAACTGCTATAATTGAAACTCTAACATTAGCTTGACATATAAAATAGAAAAAAAATAAACATATAGAGTTTTCTATATGTTTTTTGTTGCTTAAAAATTTTTTTTTATTATAGTTATATTAATTATTTTTTAAATACTTTTTATGATTTCAGTTTCAACTATAGCTCAAGCACTAAAAAAAGAGCTTGGTTCATATTTTTCTACAGAAGCACATAAGGATTGAGATCTTATTAGATATATAAACTCAGCAGCTAGAGCAGTAACAATTTGAAGAAATTTTGATTTTAATAATTATGTTTATAATTTAGTTGTTACAGAATGAATATCTAGTTATGATATTCCATATCAAATAGAAACATATTTTATACTTGATTCAAGCTGAGAAGAAGTTGATTTTAAAGACTTTACTTGATATTTTAGAGAGACTGATAGAACAGATACAGTATGAATATGGTGAGAACATGCAGAATGTATAAAGCCATGAACTTATACAATTTATTATAGATGATTTCCCCCAACAATTACTTCCATAACAGAAAATCTAGAACTACCAGAACACTTTTTTGACATAATATGTTTAAAGGCAAGTTATTTTGGTTTTATGGATATATTAGCTTATGATAAAGCTAACCAAAAAGAAAATATATTTAAATGAATGATTTCTGATCTTGCAAAAAGAAGTTCTAACCCTCAACCAACAAAAATAAAAAGATTAAATAAATCTTCTAATAATTCTAAAGTTTGGTAATTTATTAATAAAATAGAATATGAGTAATAAAGAATGAGTAATACCAATATCATTTAAAATTTGAGATAATTTTGCTTCAGATTTTGATGAACTTGTTAATATTGAAGTACAAAACAGAAAATCTGATATAGGGTTTTCTGAGTTTAATAGTATGACAATAAAAATGAGACCATGAACTACTCAAATTTGAAATACATTAACTTGAACTTGATGAGTATCTAAACAATTCTTTTTCATTGATTTTTTTAAAAAAACACATCATATAAAATGATATGATAAAAAAGTTTTTAGATTAGATAGTGGAGTTTGGAATAATTTATGAATAAATTTTATATCTAATAACTTCAATTTTACTCCAATGCTTTTACCTATGATGTTGGATTGAAGTATTCCTACAGAATATACAACCCCAGCAAACTCATCTTGAGCAGAAAGAGTTAAAAAAAGTGCTTCTGATAGTTGATGAGCTGCTAATATTGGTAAATATCTTATTATTACAGAAAATACAGCAAATACAGAAGCATATAGATGAGCTTTTGCTTCAATCTTAGATTATGATTCATGAACTGCTGAATATACTTTAAATTGAGCCTGAATAACTACAATATTAAAAGCCTGAGCTAAGTATCAAATTTATGATACACTTTGAGAACATTTAGAGGTGGCAAATTGAGCTGAATTTGAAAGATTTTTCTTTTGAAAAAGTGATTGAACAATTGTAGAAAATACAAAGTATACTTGATTAGCTACAAAATGATTAAGAAATGTAAAATGAATTTTAGACACAGAATTTATTAAAAAACAGATTTCTTATGATGCTTCATATTGGACTTTTAATAAAAATACATTATATTATTCAGCTTGAGCATTAAATAATCCATTTTTATATAATTTCACAACAGTATTATCAATACCAGGAGCCGTATCTGGATATATTAATGATTTATTTGTCTTTAAAGACAGATTGATTATCTGAGGTAGTAATTATGCAGCAAATTTAAAATGACCTATCACATCACTCACTAGAATTGATATGATAACTGAAAGCTATGGTATAGTACCATGAACATTAGCAGATGTTTGAGTTGATTGATATTTTATATCAACAAATAAACATATCTATTCTCTAAAAGAAAATATATCTTGAACAGCATTATTAGCAACAGACGAAGGAAAAATTATTAGAAATTATTTAAAAAACTATAATTTTAATTTAATTTGAGCATTTGATTGATCTAAATTATATTTTTATTGAGAAGAAGTAGCAGGAGAAACTTGAATAATGACAGTTTTAGACATACAATTTAAGTTTTGGAGTACTTATACCTGATTAGCTCCTTCTAGCATTATTTTTAATGAGGGTATTACTTATTTATCTGATAATAATTCAGATAAAATTAGAAAATTTGATAATCTAGTAGAAACTGATATATGACAAGCTATTCAACAAAAAGTTTCTTTAAAAGAGATTTCTTGATGAGCTCCATTTAATATAAAATCATTAACAGATATATTTTTACGGTTAGACAATTACCCTCAAGAGTTAAGTGTTTCTTTATATATGGCTAATCCTTGAGTAAATACAAGAAAAAACATTAAAAATATAAAACTAACAATAGATGATGTTACTCCAACTTCTGAACCTATATGAGAATGAGTAATATGAGAGTGATTAATTTGATGAATAGCGGTTGATTCAAATATATCTTTGCCTATAATGAAAAAAATAACATATGATGTAGATAATGCTGTATTATGGAAAATAATTATAAACTGAAAGTGAGGTAGTTCATTCTATTTAAATCAACTAGATGTTTGAATTATAGCTCAAAATAAAGCATATTTTAGCCCTAATAATACAATTTAGTATGAGATGATGAACAACTAAAATCACATTAACTTGAGATTGGGAGGATATTATTGTAAAAGACCAAAATAATTGAGAAATATTTTATTGATGAATTATGGTATTTTTTTGAAATAATCTATATATTAGATGAGAAAATTGACAAGAGGAAATATTATTAACTCCTGATTTATCTCCTTTAGAGCTAGTTTGACAACCTAATAGTTGATTCCCTTATCAAGTAAAATGAATTTGAGATTTAAAAATAATGACCTTAAATTAATATGAATGTACCAAGTATAAAATTTCATTGAATCTGAAAAGGTTCAACAAGTGATAATCAAACCAATTGACAACAATTAACTCAATTGGTTTATTCTGATTGAGTAACAAAAGTAGATGTTCAAAATCCACTTCAAACTGATTGAGATAGTGTGTATGTAAAAGATATTAAACAATCTTTAAATAATTTAGGTACTTTTACTTGAGATATAAATTCATTATTTAATAATTTAGATGATTCAATTGTAGATAATACTACTGCAAATCCTAAATATTTTGAATTTTATCTTGAAAGACCAGCTGCTACTTGATGAATTTGAATAGTTGCACATACTTGAAATTTTAGTAATGTAAAAGTTTTACTAAAAGATAGACAATGAAATATTTTATCTACAAAAGACGAAAGTGCTAGTAATACAAAATATACAAGTAGAAATTATCCTGTAAATGCAGCAAATTATTGTTGTGTAAGAATAGAATTTTATACATCAGACCCTGTTAATATTTCTTTTTTAAGAATACAAAAATATATTTGAGTTCAAGCAAGATTAAAAGCTTTAAAGCCAAACTGAGAAGAGGTTGAAATAAATGCAACTACTTGATGAAATCTAAAAGTAAGTATTGAAGAAATGGACTGAAATAGCTGATTAGCAACATCTTGAAATCAAGATACTATGATTGCTAATCAAGAAACCATAATTGAACATTTACCTATTATAGACTCAAAATTACAAACTGAAAATGAGATGACTGTTTTATTAAAAGAAATCCTAGCAGTTCTACAAATGCCTAGAAATGCAGACACTACTAATAATGCAGATAGAGTCAATGTAATAAATACAGTTGCAACTACTGTATCATCAATAGCAACTTTAACTACCCTTTCAAACTTTAACTGATATCAAGCCCACCAAGCAATGGTTTCAAATGAAATAAATGCTTGGTATGCTTGACCAAGAAGTCGTATAACTTAATTATTTTAAATTATGAAATATCCATATATCCAAGTATCACTAGATTGAATAATTGAACAAAAAGTATTAACTTTAGAAACTAGAATAGAATCATTTAATAATGATGTAGAAATAAATAACCCAACTTGAAATAATAAGGCTTATTTTTATTGAATTTCTATTGATTGAAATAAGGAGCAAATTACAAATTTTAAACCTTGAGAAGATTGATATCAATTTATGACTAAAGAAGAAGCACAAGAGTTTTTAGATAATGATATTAATCAAATATTAAAAAATTATAACATAACTATATAATCATGAATAATTTTGTAAAATGACTTGATTTACAACTTTGGCATCCAACACCTAGAGATATGAATAATGCTCATGCTGCTTGAGTATCTTGGTGTAGTGATAAAAGAAGTGATAGATCTAGAAATCCTTTTTTATATCAACTAGTATCCAACACTGTATTAAATAGATATAACATTATAACTAAGTGACAATGATTAGCAGTTAATCCTTGATTATGAGGTACTTTTTGAGCTTGAGTTACTACTGAATTTGCTCCAAGTAGAGCTTTAGAATGAAATATAACTACTTGATGTACAACCTTAAAAGTTGTTACTTCTACAGTTATAACTGCTGTATGAACAAATATGTTAGCAAATAGATGATGAAGTTGAGATTATTGATTTAAAATTAGAATTATATGAAAATCTGCTTGAAAAGTTGAGGAAAGATATATAGTTTGAAATACAGCTTGAACAACTCCAACTTTATGGCTAGATAAAGCACTTACATTCACTCCTACTACTTGAGATACTTATGAAATATTAGGTGGTAATGTTTTTATGCTAGGAGCTTGAACTTTAGCAGCAACAAGTTTTAGATCTTTTGAAGTTTCAGCAAATGCATTAACTTCTTTATCAAATACTAATTTACCTGCTACAATTGGTACAGATAGTTATATGAGAGCTTTAGATGAGCAATATTGACCATATAACATGGAGCCTTGAGAAGGTTTGATTAAGTGACAATTTTTATATGATTCTTGAACCTTAGTAGATAGATATTGATTAACAGCAACTGCTTCTTGAGCTTCATCATTAACTTGACAAACAACTCTTGGGGATGCTGTAATTCTAGCAAATGAATATAGAAATTTCCAAATAAGAGTAGTTCAAGACACAGTGAATCCAACTGCAGTATGACAAAGAAGAATAATTGCCTCTCATACAGCTTGACCTTCACCAGTTTATACACTTTGAACAGCTTGGGCTGTAACTCCTTCAGCTAATGCAAAATATGTTATTGAATATCCAAATCTATTATTATTAAGGTCTTCTGCTACTTCTGTATTATATGTTTATAATTACAATAAAGAAACCATAAATAATGGTACAAATAATATAGTCACTAATGCATGGTCTACTACTTATTTTTGAACTCCTTCTGGTGCTGTATGAGCTTGATGTATGATTACTCCTTCATTTTGAATACAACCAGATATATGAAGGAATGCAAAACATTCAATAATTTATTTTTTCAGAGGATGAAACACAGTAACAGTAGATACTTTAGATATTGCTTGAGCAATAAATTGAACTTGGGCTTCTACAATTGCTTATGATTGAAATGTTGTACCTTTTAATACTTGAGCTTGATGAGATTATGCCCCTTGTGATAATGAGTGAAGATTTTTTTACATAAATGCCTATGTTGCCTCTGTTAATAACCAAATTTACAGATTTGATGTGCAAAATAGAGTATTATCACCATATACACCTACCTCAATGGTACAATCTTGAACAGCTGCTGTATGAGATAGATTAACAACTTATGTAATTCTAAAAGCAGATGATGAAAAATATACTAAATTATTTTTACAATCACATTTATCTGCACAATGTTATGAATTAGTAACACAAATATAAAAACTTGCAAAAATATCTATTCTTATTATTATATGAATAGATATTTTTTTAAAATAAAAACTATGTCAAATAATAGCAAAGAATATAGAGAAAAAAATAAAAAAAAGTATTGGGGTAGTTTACAATACTTAAAAGACCAAGTAAAAAGAGTACAAGCTAGAAGATTAATGGTAAAAAAATGATTAGTTAAACCTGGCGATAATAAAGAAGTTGATCATATTAATTGAGCATCTAAATGAAATTGACCATCTAATTTAAGAGTCTTAAGTAGACTTAAAAATAGACAATTATGACAAAGAAAAGCTACAAAGTCACAAAATGCAAAAAAATAATATTTATTAATATATTAAAATGCCAAAAACAACAATACCATTATTGGTAGAAGATTTTTACAAAACTCTACTAACTCAAGATTTAAATGCTTCTTGAGATTTAGAAATAGAAGTTGCAACTCCTCCTATAAATAAAAAGGGGTTTATTATTGTAAATCCAGAAAGTAATGCTGAGAGAGAAAGAATGTATTATCATGATGTAATTGGTAATATAATTTATGTAAAATGAGTAAATAGAATAAATCCACAAGCTCATTATGAATGAGATAAGGTACAAATTAATGATACTTCTTTAGTTTTTAATTATTTATCAAAAAGACAAAGCACTACTTTTTTTATAGAACAATTAAGCTTATTATGAATTAATGTATTTTGATGACCAGTTCTAAAGTGAATTTGAACAGTTTCAGTTTCAGACACACCTCTAACTATGATTGATTGAAGCACAAATTATATTTATTATAAAGCTTCTACAAATGAAATAAAAACTGCAATATCAGAAGTTACAGTTTCAAATGATAAATGAATTATAGTTGCTGATGTAATAACTGCAAGTTGAACTATTACATCTATAAACTATAGGCATCATTGATTATTTATAGGTAGAGATATTGAATCAATAACTAAAACTAGTACTGTTTGATTAGTAGACACTTATACTATTTTATATTCAGATCAAACTTCTTCTACATTTCAAGTTACAAATTGAAGCAACATAAGTACAATAATAAAAACTAGTACTGCTTGATTAGTAGATACTTATACTGTTACATTAACAAATTGATGAACTTCAACTTTCACAGTAACTAATTGAAATTGAATTGAGGATATTTCTTATACTTCCTCAGTTTGATTAATAGATACTTATACTATTACTTTTCAAGATTGAACAACTACTACTTTTGAAGTTGAAAACTGAGCAGATTGAAATTGAATTTCTTCAATATCAAAAACATGAACAGCCTGATTAACTGATACATATACTATTTATTTTACAAATTGATGAACTTCAACTTTTACAGTAACTAATTGAAGTGTAACTCCTTTACAAGTTCAAAATCAAAGTTTAATTTCAGTTAATTCAACTTGAACTAGTAATAATTATATTTTAAATATTTCTCCAGCAATAACAGCATATACTGCATATCAAAAATTTACTTTTAAAGCTAATTTTACAAATACTTGACCAGTAACAGTAAATATAAATTGATTATGAGTTAAGAGTATTAAAAAACTGGATTGAATAACTGAATTATCACCTTGAGATATACAAAACTGACAAAATGTAGAGATAAGTTATGATTGAACTTCTTTCCAACTCATAAATATTTGACAAATAACTAATTGACAAAATTTTACAAAATCTTGACTAATAGCAGGAGAAGCAATGTCAGCATTACAGGTTTATAGAAGATGAGACAAAAAATATTATGCAGACATAATTACTACTAGTCCACAAGTATGTTGAACTTCAA
>CALMDL010000142.1 GCA_937864995.1 uncultured Candidatus Altimarinota bacterium
AGACAAAAGTGAGAGGATAAAGTTTTTTGATTTATCGAGGAAATTCATAGAGAAAATGAAAAAAGAACTGATAAAAATAAACATATAAAAGTTTGAATTACTTGATGTATGGTTAGAAAAACAGGTTTAGATGGTAAATATTTAGATTGATATAAGAGAGATAAAAATAATAGTAAAAAAATAAATACTCTAACAGATTCAAAAGAAATATTTAATAATGATGATAAGCTTTTCCCTAGAAACAATAATAAAATAGACTTTGTTCTTAGAATCGAGGATACAAAATTTTTACCACTTATGCTTACTCATATTTATAAAGAATCAATATGAAATGATTATAAATTTGATGATTATTTAAAATCAAAGCAATTAAGAGAAAATCCATCTTCGGCTACTATTATTATACAAACTTGATGTGATAATTATTGTAGTTTTTGTATAGTTCCATATACAAGATGAAAAGAAAGTTCAAGAAGTATAGATGATATAGTAAATGAAGCTAGAGAAGCAGTTTTAGCATGAGCAAAAGAAATAACTCTTGTAGGACAAAATGTAAATTCATATTGAAAACAATTCGTAGATAGAAAATTTTGGAATGAAGAAAAATGAAAATGGAATGAATGACTTTGAAAGTCACCATTTAGGCAATTACTTGAAGAACTAGATAAAATAGAAGGTCTTGATAGAATTAGATTTACATCAAGTAATCCTCATGATATGACTCAAGATATCCTTGATGCACATTTTGATTTAGAAAAAACATGTAATTATCTACATTTTGCATTACAATCTTGAAGTAATGAAATGCTTAAAAAAATGAATAGAAAACATACTTATGAAGATTTTAAAAATCAAGTTGATTATTTAAGAAGTCGTGATCCATTTTTTTCTATTTCTACTGATATAATTGTTTGATATAGTGGTGAAACAGAAGAAATGTTTAATGAAACAATAAAAGCATTTAGAGAATGTGAATTTGATTTTACATACAATGCAAGATATAGTGTGAGAACTTGAACTATTGCAAGTAAAATATATCCAGATGATATAAGTGATGAAATCAAAGCAAATAGATGGCATATATTAAATGAAGAATTATTAAACTCTATTTCAAAAAGAAATAATTCTATGATTTGAAAAGTTGAAAAAATACTTGTTTGTTGACAAAAAGATGAATTTTTCTTTTGAAGAACTAGAAATTTCAAAGAAGTATATTTTGAAGCAAATGATATTAAAATTTGAGATTTGGTAGATGTAAAAATTGAAAGTCTTGATAGATACGTTTTAAAATGAACATTAAATTAATTATGAAAAAAATATATAAAATAATAATTATTACATTATCTGCATTTTTTTCATTTTTTATAAATGATTTTGTTTTTGCTAATGAAACTACTAAAAATGAAGATAATATAATAATAGATGCGTATTCTCAAAGAAGAGAAAAGCTTCTTGAACTTATAAATTGATGAAAACTAGAAACAGAAATAGGTAGTTTAAAAAATAGACTAGAACAACTAAAAGTTTGAAATAACTTAAATAATGAAACAAAAGCAAAATTATTAAAAGATATAACTAAGTTAGAAGAAGAACTTATATCAATTAATAATGAAATAAAATTAAATGTAGAAAATTCTACAGAGTTTGATAAAATTTTAGAAAAATATAATAGTGAAATAAAATTAAAAAAAGAATTAGTTGATGAATTAAATAATTCTATAAAGGAAAATGAAATAAACTCTGAAAAAATAGACTTACTTTTAGACAGATATATTATTGAAAAAACTAAATTAGAAGAATCAGAGAAAAAAGAAAAAAGTATAAAAATATATATATTTATAATTTTTACTCTTGTTTCTGTTATTATTTATTTGATTTCTAGACAATATACAAAGAATTGAAAAATTGACGCAAAAAAAAGTATATATATAAATTTTTTCTTACTTTTTATATATATAATCTTTCTTATTTGGTTTTTCTTTTTCTTGTATCCTCAATTATCTGTATTTCTTATTTTTATATCTTGATATTTACTTGTAATTAATTCACATTTAATATGATCATTTATGTGAAGTATAGTTGTATTACAAAGATTTA
This sequence comes from uncultured Candidatus Altimarinota bacterium, assembly GCA_937864995.1. Lineage (GTDB taxonomy): Bacteria > Patescibacteriota > Gracilibacteria > BD1-5 > UBA6164 > JABWCI01. The sequence continues at coordinate 2,098 of CALMDL010000142.1, forward strand.
AGATATGAGATATTATCAAATTTTTGGATGTTTATGGGCAAATATCTAGAATTACTCCTTTGTATATAATACTGCAACCACTTACAAAAGAATGAATTTTTAAACAAAAACCAGTTTATATTCCTCATATAAATATACTTAAAGAAAATGTAGTAAAAGATATAACTGCTGATAATTTTATTCATCAATTTGAAATTACAATAAGGGATGATTCAGGTATAGATACTATAAAATTTATTGAAGATGTAGAAAAAAATATTTTAACTAAAATATTACATAATAGATTATCTTCAATAACATGAGAAGATGATTATTTTAGAATTTCATTTGATAGAACAAATTTTTGACATATTGTTGTAGTATTTGTATGGAGGTGAGATGATTTATTAAATAAAAAGGTTGAAAGAAAAATAATTTGATTTTTTTCTAAGTCTATTATAGATATTAAAAAAGAAAAAGAAAGAAAAGAAGAAGAAAAAGCAAAACAAGGAAATACGTAGTATTTCCTTGTTTTTTGATTTTTATATGTTATAATACATTAAATTAGTTTTAATATAATTTCATGAATAGATTAACTACATTAAATGCAACAGAAATAAATTTAAAAAACAAAACTACAAAAGTAGATGTAACTGCAAATTCTATATCAAAACAAATATTATCTTTGATTGAGTTTTCATCACAAGTAAATTCTGAAAGTGATGCATATAGAAAATTACAATCTGATTTGATAATTTATTTTACAAGATTAATAGAAAGAAGAAAAGATTTAGATTTACTTAAATCTTATTTTAATCATGATAAAATAAAGGATTTTAAAGTAATTTCAAAACTAGAAAAAAATATTATGATTTATCTACCTATATTGATAGATTATGTATATTTACAAAAGGAATGAAAAACTGAAGTAGAATTGCAATCACTTATAAAGGAATCATTTAAAAAAATACTTATTTTACTTTTTATTTATTGAGATAAAACAAGTTTAAATTTATTTTCTAGGTTAATTAAATTGGATATTTCAGAACTGGTAAAGATGGAAAATGATTTTATTCAAGCAGAAGAAAAATTACAAGAAAAGGAAAAAGACTTTATTCCAGCATTTTTACAAAAAGATATTTATTCTAGAACTTACAGAAGTATAATAGAAAAAACAGATGAAAAATATAATACAAATTTAGCAAAAACAAGAGAAGAATTCAGAAAAGAGATAGCAATTAAAGAAATTGAAACAACAGCAAATTGATTATACAATTTATTTTTAAAAACTATAGAGTTAGATTTAAGTTTACATTTAAGACTTAGAAAATTATATAATGCTTTTTTGAGTATAAATTGAATGATTGATGTTTTTAAAGAGCTTTGAATTATAGATAAATCATATTCATTAAAAAATAATAAAAAATTTGATAATACTTTTTTTAAAATATTTCTTGATTCACTTGAAAATTGAGATTTAGATTTAA
>CALMDL010000143.1 GCA_937864995.1 uncultured Candidatus Altimarinota bacterium
TTTTATTTAGAAGAAAAAGAAAGACCTGGAGATATAATGGAAATTGATGAAGATTCATATGGAACATATCTTATGAATAGTAGAGATCTTTGTGCAATTGATTATATGGAAGAGTTAAAAGATGCTTGAATTATAAGTTTTAAAGTAGAGTGAAGAAATAAAACAGTTAATTATATAGCATCAGTTTGACTTGCTTATAGAGCTGCAATTGATGCAATTGAAAAAGGTGAAAAATACGATAGTCATAAATTGGCTGAAGAACTATTTTCTATTGCAAATAGAGGTTATATACCAGGATTTTTAGCTGGTAATCCAAATGCTAATGCGCAATTTTATGAAAGAAATGGTAGTTATGGTACAAAAGCATTTTTATGAATTCTTAGAGATTATGATAGTGAAAATAAGCTTGTTAGAGTTGAAGTTAAAAATAGATTTGAATTAGGAGATGAAATAGAAATAGTAAGTCCAAGCTGAGTAACTACAATGAAAATTGAAAAAATGTTTAAAACAACTTTAAATCACTGAGTACATAAAACTACAACTACTTTTACTGAACATGAATACAAATTTGATAATGTAAAAGCTGAAAGTATAGAAACTGCACATGGTGGTTGATATGAAGTATGGATTAATATGGAAACTAAACCAGAAGATTTTAGTTTAATTAGAAAAGAAATATAATTCTTGAAAAAATATAAAAAGTTATTAGATTATACATATATCTAATAACTTTTTATATTTATGGAACATATTTTAATTAGTTCAAGAACATATAGAAACATTATTTTTACTTTTGTATGAATGATGTATTTTGTATTATTTTACAATCTTAGTCATGATTATGTATTATATTATTTTACAACTAAAATAATATATTGAAATTATGTATTAGCTTATTTTAATGCAATTATATGAATGTTTACTACTGTTTGAATAATATGAATATTTATAAAAATTTTTCAAAAAATAGTAGATAAGTTTCTAGATTCAAATAGAGATGAATTATTTTTCTTGGATATATTGTATTGATTTATGTCATTTACAAAATATTTTATATCACTATTTGTTTTTATTTACTTTGCAATTGTCCCTTCTTTTGTAGAATCCTATTTTCAAAAATTTTATTTTGTATCAATAATAGTAGTAGTTGTATATTATATAACAAAATTTATAAAATAGTTTTTTGAAAAAGATTTAATAAAGAGATCAAAACTTAAAACACAATCAAAAACACTTTTCCCTTTTTTAAATAAAGTAATTGTTGTTTTTATATGGATAGTATGAGTTATAACTATTTTTGATAATCTTGGTTATAACATATCAGCTCTTATTGCATGAGCATGAATATGATGACTTGCAATAGCATTTGCAGCTCAAAAAAGTATAAGTAATATGTTTGGTGCTATAAATATACTTTTAAATAAACCTTTTAGTATCTGAGATTATGTTCGTATTAATTGAGTTACTTGAACAGTTAAAGATATAGGTTTATCTTATCTTACTATCATTGATAAATTATGACATCAAGTAATGATACCAAATGAAGTAATTATATCAAATAATGTAGAAAATTTTTCTATAAGAGAAAATAGAAGAACTGATTTTTCAATATGAGTTGCTTTTTGAACTAGTTTAGAAAAAATGCAAGAATGAGTTTTAATAATAGAACAAATATTAAATGAAGAAGTAGAAAAATGAGATATATGAAAATATAGAGTAAATTTTGATATGTTTTGAGAATTTTCGTTAAATATACAAGCTACATACTTCTCACTTTTAAATGATTCTATAGATGAATATGTTAAACAAAAAGAAAAAATAAATCTAGAAATAAAAAATAGATTTAAAAATGCAGGTATAGATATGGCTTTCCCTACTAGAGAATTAATAATTAGAAAAGAATCATAAAAAAACTAAGACTTTAAAGTCTTAGTTTTTTAATTAACAAAAGAAAATTTATTTTTGATTTCAATACATTTACTTTTGAAAAAATCTAGAATAGTTAAGTTATTATTTATGTTTTTAACTATTCTATTTGCTTTTATTAAGTGTTTTGTTTCACTAAACTTCTTTAATTTATATCAAATTAAAATAATTGATTCAACAGAATATAATTTTATGTTTTTTTCCCTTTTTTTATTATAAAAAACATCGTCATTATTTATATTCATATCAATAATTACATCTTTTATTTTAGATTTTTGAGTAGAAAATAATTCTCAAATATCTTTTTTTGATAATAAAGTCTTTCAGTTTTTATATACTATATTTATTACTGAGTTGTTTATTTCAAATGTAATGTTTCAGTTTATGTGTTTTGTTATCTTAGCCATATATGTTGTATTAGTATATAAGTGTATATATATTATATATACACTTATATACTTTTCAAATTTTAATATAAAATTAATGTTGACAAGAATAAAATTTAATATAAAAAGATAAGTTATTTAAATAATAACTTATCTTTTTAATCAACATATACATCTCTTGGTTTACTTCAATTACTTGGTCAAACTACT
>CALMDL010000144.1 GCA_937864995.1 uncultured Candidatus Altimarinota bacterium
ATAATAAAAAAGTTCTATTATAATAATAGAACTTTTTTTAATGAAAAAAATATGAACAAAGCACAAAAAATAATTATAAAAGCTGTAGAAAATTATCAAAAATATATCTCACCTGATCACTCATTTTGGGCAAAGGCAAACAATAATATCCCCTATTGCAAACATATACCTACTTGTAGTCAATATATGATAGAAGCTGTAGAAAAAAAAGGAGCTATACTTTGAACTATAAAATGAACTTGAAGAATTCTTAGATGTATGCCATGGAATAAATGATGATATGACCCTGTTGATAAATAGAAAAAAAAGTAAAAATAATTTTACTTTTTTATTTTTTTATATATAATTTGCGGGCCTTTCAAGGAAGAACTTGAAAAATAGTTCGCTATTACCTTTATTTTTTAAAAACATACAAATGGCAAGAGGAAAAAAATATAATAAAGCTGTTGAGTTAATAACTTCAGAAGTTTACTCAGTTAAAGAAGCAGTAGAATTATTAGAAAAAACAAACACTGTTAAATTTGACCCTACAGTTGAAATTCACTTCAACTTAAATCTAGATCCAAAATATGCTGATCAAATGATTAGAACTACTATAACTCTACCTAATGGTTCAGGTAAAGTATCAAGAATCTGTGCTTTTACAGAAGGTGATGCTGCTGAACTTAAAAAAGCTGGAGCTTTAATTGCTGGTGGTGATGATTTAATTCAACAAATTGAAAAATGAGAAATTGCTTTAGATTTTGATGTTTGTATTGCAACTCCTTCAATGATGAGAAACTTAGGTAAAATTGCTAGAGTTTTAGGTCCAAAAGGTTTAATGCCAAATCCAAAAGCTGGTACTGTTTCTCCTGATTTATTAAGTGTAATTAAAGAAATTGCAGCTGGTAAATTTGAATTCAAAACTGATAAACAAGGTAATGTTCATTCAATTTTTGGTAAATTATCATTTGGTGCTGATAAATTAGAAGAAAATTTAAAATACTTCTTAAAAACTATAAATGATGTTAAACCAGTTGGTTCAAAAGGTAAATATATAAATACTGTTTATGTATGTAACGCTATGGGACCTTCTATTAAATTAGACATTGCATAATAATAAAAAAAGAAAGCTAAATTAGCTTTCTTTTTTTATTATCTTATCTAAAGTATAAAGTTTTAAAACTCCATTTAATGATTTTTGAATAAGTGAATATAATCAAGTTGTCTGACAACTTTCATGGTTATCACAATACATTCATTTTGTACAATCACTAATTCATAATTCTTCTCATACTGATAATAATACATCATAAATAGATATACTACTTAAATCTCTACCTATTTTAATTCATCAATTTCTTCATTTTACTGTTTCAATAATAGAGCTTCTTTCCATATCTGCAACTACTCTTCTAAGTAGTGATTCTGATAATTTTTGACTATTTGAAATTTCAGAAATTTTAATAAGACAATTATTATTTTTTAATAAATATATAATTGTCTTTATTGCATAATCTCATTTTGTTGATAATTTTATCATGTATTAATCTGTTATTAAATCATCAAAATCCAAAGCTTTTCAATTTCATAAATACTTATGAATAGCATTTATAGTAGTTAATAATCAAAGAACTGAAGCTTGTTTTCTTCTAGGAGAAACTGGCATTCAAATAAGTTCTTCAATATAATCATATTTTTTTTCAACTATATCATTAACATCCATTCATATAATTGATTCTCAAAATATAGAAGCACAAGCAGTTGTAATAATCGCAGTTTCTCAAGAAAATGAAAAATTAACTACTTTATTATCTTGTATTTTAAGATAAATTTCTAAGTCATCTCAACATATACTATTATCTTCAGCATGTTTTATGGTAAAATCTGTCAAAACTCATTTATTTGGTGGAGTTTTACTATAAAACGTTATTAAATCATTATACATAAAATTAAACTAAAATATCAAATAAAATATAAACTCAAAGTAAAAGCATAATTATTCAAGTTATAAGATGAAGTTTTTCAACATTTAATTCTTTATATTCTCTAAGTTCAGAAACTCATTTATATCATAAACCTATAAGTAGTGTAATGATTATCATTGGAATAATAAAAATTAAATTATATATAAGTATGTAAATATATCCCCAAGTGTTAATTGTTTCTGATTCTGATGCCAAATAACCAAGAACAACTAAATATGGTCAAGAAGTACAAGGTAATAAAAATAGTGAAATCAAAAATCAAACAAAAAACGCTCACATTGGAGAAACTACCTTTTTAAGTATACTTTTCATTTTTGGTCTCCAACTATCTGGAACTTCCATTTTAAAAAATTTACCATACCAAAAATAATCTTTTAAATTAGCAATTCATATAAAAACTCAAAGTATTCAAACTACTAATTTTAAATAAAAAACACTATCAGTTGTTGCTAATGCTCTATAAAGTCATAGTCACATAGCCATATAACTAATGAATACTGAAAGAGTAAATAAAGCTCATGCTAATATAACTGTTTTTTTATTTCATTGTTCTCTAAGAATTGATGATAATAATATAAACATCACAGCAAAAGCACATGGATTTATACTATCTCAAATCGCAGCAGGTACTAATACCCAGAAAAAGTTAAGTCTATCAGATAAAGAGATGATAACATCAGTATCTCCTAATGCAAATGAAATTCAGGAAAATATAAATAATGATATTAATACTAATAATATTTTTTTCATATTAATTTTTATTTGATAATTTTATTAAAAAAACAGGAATAATTATAGCAAGAACTATTAATATGGTAAAAATAATAGTTTTATTCTTGTTTTCTGGTACTTCTCATAAAATTGGTTTTAATTTTTCTATAATTGGACCATCACCTATAATTGGAGTTTCAACTCAAGATTCATTTACTATAAAAAATGGTACTCAAATATCAGATTCTGATAATCATAATCTTTTTCATTCATCCATCATTTCTTGTCTATTTTTGTCATCAAAATAAACTTCTTTTTTAACTATATTTAATTTATCATATGCTCAAACTCATTTAAAATATTTATCTAAATTAGCACAGTAACTACAACCTTGACCATAATAATAAGTATATGAATTTTCTAAAATTCAACTTCAAATATTTGTTAATTCAGAATTTTTAATTTCATTTATGATTCAAGTAGATGATTCTCAAGTACTTGTAGATGTTAAATCTATATTTTCAGCAAAAGAAACAGAAAAACTGAATAAACAGATTAATAGTAAAAAAATTGTAGAAAGTGCTTTTTTCATTATTTAATATTTAAAGTTATAAATTTGGTATACATTATATAGTTTTATAGTATAAATCAAAAAAAACTTGCTAATTTTCTTTGATTGAATTGACAATCCTATTTATTAATGATTCATAAAACACATTATCAATCATTGATAAACAAGAAAAAATAGATTTTATATTTGCTTCTAAAAGTAATAGATATGCATTTTTATTATCAATTCATCTACTTTTAAGATAAAATAATTTTTTATCGCTTATTTTTTCTATACGACATGCATGACTTGCTTCTACATCATCACTTCTAACAAGTAATGTTGGAATTCATTTCATTTTTCATGTTTCACCTAAGAATAAATTTTCTTCTAATAAATGTCATTTAATCTTTTCAAATCAAGAGTCTATTTCTATAATTCAATCCAAATCTATATTTCAGTTATCTCAAATTAAAGATAATATTTTAACATCACTTTTTGAATAAGAACTTGATATTTTTGAATAAATTTTAGATTTTATAAATTTATTATTTTTAGAAAATAATAAATATTTTACATTTAAAATTGAATTATTTTCATTTTGAAAAAACTCAACTTTATGATTATCATTATTTTCTAAAAATGAAAAATAATCTAAAAAACTATTTTCTTCTAAAAATATTTTTCTATTAACATTTCATGAATCATAAATTCAAATAGTAATTCATTTACTAATTACTATTTCTAAATCCAAAATATCACTTATATCATAAAATCAATTTTCTTTAATTATCATTATTTTTTAAATTATTTTTAAAATCTTTAAGTTTACTTAAATCAAATTTTGGAGTTTTTTTA
>CALMDL010000145.1 GCA_937864995.1 uncultured Candidatus Altimarinota bacterium
ATACAAGTTTTTATAGAAAAAAAGGGAAAATTCAAGGGGAGTACTAAAAAAAAACAAAACATCACAAAGTGAGGATTTGTTTGTTTTTCTTTTTATCTTATTCATAATCATATACCAACAATTTTTCATTTTTTAATTCTTTCTATATCAAGATTATCAAATCAGTTTTTTAATTTTTTTTGAAGATCTTGAGGTTTTGATTCAATATCAAAATATATTGTATGTACTTCAGGCTCATCTTTATCTACTAAAAAAACAGCTATTTCAATATATCATCTTTTAATTTTATTTATCGTATCCAATACTTTTATTATATCATCTTGTTCTATTCAAGGAAGTTTTATAAAAAATCATTCTAATAATTCTTTTGCTCATCAAAATTTTATATTAGCATATGATAATATCCTATTTAAAGGAACTTTTATTTCATCAATTAAATATTTTACTTGGAAATCCAATTCTGAATAATCTGAGATATTTGGATTTTTTCAAATATCTAAAACTACTCTAACATAAGAATTATAAAGTTCCATATATCATATAAAAGGATTTACTTCAATAAAACAATTTAATCTCTCAAAATCACTAAGTTGTAATTTTTCTTCTGCAGAAAGTTCTCAAAAATCTGAAAAAAGTTTAGTGTATCAGCTCATATTAAAATAATTACTAATTAATTACTTTAATATTGTAAATATATTTTACATATTGTCAAGTATAGAAGTTATGATTTTTTATGAAAAAGGGAAAATTCAAGGGGAGTTGTGAAAAGTTTTAACAAAAGTTTTTAACAAAAATATTAACAATAAAATTTAAAAATAACTTTACTTTTATGTTATATAGTTTATATTGAAAGATAGATTTATTTTATAGATTAATAGCAAATAATAAACAAGAAAACTGTAGAAAAGTTTTTAACAAAAAAAATTTTAATTACTGGAAAAATTAATAATAATTATTATTATAATCCATATGTATATAAGTAAATTATATATATTGTATATCTTAATAATTAGAATATGTTTAAAAGAATAAAATAAACTCCTAAGAAATTCCGAGGAGTCTAAATAAAGAAATAATTTTATACTTCTTATATGGTGTGTAGATTGTATTAAAATTATTAAGAATTTCAAATAAAAAAATACTTTATAATTAATTATTAAATAATCATGGCCAAAAACTGAGAAAAAGACTGACATAGAATTGGTGCAGTTAAAAATAGAGAACAAGTTTTCAATCCAAAAACTGAACAATGGGTAAAAATAGATACAGAAACTGGCTTATTTATGGATGTAAAGCAAGATTGAACTCCTTTTAAATGAGTAAGAAAAAAATAATATGAATAAAAATGAATTATGATGATATAAGTGAGAATTAAGAAAATATCTTAATTTCTTAAAAGAAGAATTGAAAATTTTATCAAATATTAAAATTGATTCCGTTAATGATGAAATAGAATGAATATCAACTTTCCACGAAAAAGTATACGAATGAGATAATTCATTAGAAAAACAAATAAATTCTTTGATTTCTAAATTAGAGAATTATAATGAAAGATATAACGATATTATTGAGTATTATTCAATACTTTTAAATTGAGATGATGAAAACAATTCTATAAAAGAAGATATAGAAAAATTTTTAGAAGAAATTAAAGACTATAAATTAGAGTTGATTGATTGATGAAATTGAAATAAATCGATAAAAGAAAAAATTAATAGTTCTTTTATAAAAATAAAAGAATACTATGATTATA
>CALMDL010000146.1 GCA_937864995.1 uncultured Candidatus Altimarinota bacterium
TATGGATAAAAAAGACATTGTTATACTTATATATATGACACTTGAATGTAATATAAGATGCTATTATTGTGTTGTTAATTTTAAAAAAGAATATATTTCTGTTGATACATTGGATGATATAATTTTATTTATAAAAAATAATAGAGAGAATTTTTGAAATGTTTCAGTTGAATTTTTTTGATGAGAACCATTGTTAGTATTTGAAAAAATCAAATATTTTGTTTTAAATTCAGAAAAATTAAACATAAAATATAAAATTACTACTAATTGAATTTTACTTAATAGAGATATTATAGATTTTTTTGATAAGTATTTTTCATCAGTTTATATTTCTTTTAGCGATTTATTTATTAAAAATATAAAATTATTATCAAATATTTATAAATTTATATCAAAAGATTGTATAAATAAATATGCAATAACTTTTATATACCATCCAGATAAGTGTTATAAAGAGCATTTTAAATTTTTAAAATTGATTATTTGAATTTGATTTAAAAATTTAAATATTTTACCAATATATATGTATAAAAATTATACTAAACAAGATTTTGATAACCTAAAAATATTTTTGTTTCTTATAAAGAAATTCACTAATGTTAAATATGAGTACTTTTATTTTATGGAAAATAAAATTGATATGGAGTTTAGTATAATGCCTGATTGAATATGTACATTAGATTCATGAGAGACAATTTATGATATGAAAAATTATTCAAATGAATATATTAAAATATGAAATATAAGAAATTTAGATTTAATTCAAATGATTAATAAATATGAAAATTTTAATTTAAGTGATTATATGAGAAAATTTTTATCAACTTGATTAGTGAAACAATCTTTTGAAAATTTTATGCAATTATCTGATATATTGAAAATTAATTCAAAATAATTATGAAAAAAGAAATATATATATCTTTTGTTGAGACTGAACATGATCCTTCTATTGTTATGATATATAATAATAGAATTTATTGAATTGAATTAGAGAGATTATCTAGATTAAAATATTTTGAAATTAAGGAAGATTCAAATGATATAATATATAAAAAATATTTTCAAGAATGATTAAATTATCTTCTTTCAATTATTTGAGATTATTCAAATTTTAAATTTATATGATTTTTTTTATTTTCAGAAAATAAAAATTATATAAATGACTTTATATTTAAATATAATATAGATAAAGAATTTTATTTTTTATGAAATGAAAATATAAAAAAATTTTTTTCTGATAATAATTTATTTGAAGAACATCATTTTTTTCATGCATTAAGTTCATATTATCCATCAAATTTTAATGATAGTGCAATATTAGTAATGGATAATAGTTGATTTTTTTGAGAATGATGTTTTTGATGAATAACTTTTACACAATCAATATATTATTGAAGTTTTAATGAAATTAAGTATTTAAATTCTTCAGA
>CALMDL010000147.1 GCA_937864995.1 uncultured Candidatus Altimarinota bacterium
ATAATATTACTATATCTGAAAATATTATTAGTAATGAAAAAATTAATAAGACTTTACAATATAATTGACAAATGCATTTTTGGTCTAATTATAACAATACTTTTATTAAAGATATAAAAAATCAAAAATTAAAATTCGTAATTGAGTTTAAATGAATAAAAGATTGAAAAGAAGATTATTATAAAATAGAAAAAGAATTAGATATTGAAGAAAAAAAATATTTTTGAAATAGCCTTATTTATATATTATCGAGAAATTAATCTATAATAATAAAGATAGAAAATATTAAATATTTTCTATCTTTATATAAAACTCTCAAAACAGATTAATATCAAAAAACATTACAAACTGAAATGAAGTAGTTTGAATAACAAATACAATAATTAAAACTAATCCTGAATATTTAGTAAAAAGTAATAAAGAAACTGAAGCCAGAGAATATTATAAAAATTTATTAAATAAATAATTAAAAAATGGAAAAAATAGTTAAAAAAAGACTAATAATTGTTATATATTATGTATTTATATCAATAATAATTAATAAAATTATATATTTTTTATGAATAAATTATATATTTTTTTGTAAAATAGATGACCCAAAAGATTTAGATTGCATTGACGTTATATTTAATTCAGCTATATTAGGTTATATTATAGTTATATTGTTTTTAATTATTGATATTTTTCTTTTAAAATCATATAAATTAATAACAAATAAAATAAAATAAAAATATGAAAAATATTACTTCTATATTATTAACTACAATAAATTATGTTTTTTTAATAACATTAATAATTTTATTATTATTTAATGAAAAAAATATAATTTCTAATGACCCATTGTTGTTTCAATTATTTATATACTATATATTAACACTAATTATATCATTTATTAATTTACTGATTATAAAAAAAATAAGTGCAAAAATATATAATATAAATATATGTTATATGATTTGAAGTTTAATTATACTTATATTATTATGAATAATTCTATAATCTAAAAAATATGATAAAATCTAATATAATATTTAAAAATATTATAATTGTTATATTAATAACAATTATAATTACATTATTTTATACATATGATAATATAAATAATTTTATTTATGTCTTTATATCTAATTCATTATGAATATTTTCAATTCCAAGTTTTTTAATATCAATTTATATTTATCCAAACATATTTTTATTTTATCTAACATTTATATTATTCTCAGTTTTAAATTATGTATTATTAATTTTAATATATAAATATTTATTAAAAAAATGAAAAATAGATTTATTATTAATTATAAATATTATTTTTATAATTATAAATTCTTTCTTTTGACTATTTATATATTGAATTTCGAGACAATAGTTATATTATAAAAACACACTATATTAGTGTGTTTTTATAATATTCTCAAATTTCATCAAATTTTTTGTATATCTGATTGCAATAGTACACTTTTTGGTTTATCCATAACCATAGGGAAATCATATCATCAAGAATTATTTGCAAGAGACATGATAAAACTAAGTGATAATCAATAATTTTTTATTATTTCTAATGATTGAGCCAATACTCAAACTCTATTTGGAAGTGATAATAATACCATTACTTTATCAGTAATTATTCAAGTAAAAGCATCTAAATCATTTACTTGCATA
>CALMDL010000148.1 GCA_937864995.1 uncultured Candidatus Altimarinota bacterium
ATTTAAAAATCATTTTTTAAAAAAATTAGGAACATGATTATTTTTGTGCCAAACCATAAATTGAAATGTATCAAATTTATTATCAAAGGCTTTATGAAATTTTCAAATCATATTATAACTTGTAAATATAAACATATTTCAAGTAGGTTTTAAAATCCTTAGATATTCATTTACTAATTCATTTGGATTTAATTCTTGTAAATCCCATTTTGCTAAATCATTATTTATATCTTCTCTCCATTCAAATTTAATATTTCAAGTGCTGTATTTTGCTATATTATAAGGAGGGTCTGTTAATATTAAATCTATAGAGTTATCAGGAATTTTTTTGATTTTTTCAAAACAATCTCATAAAACCAATTTTATTTTATTATTCATGATTTTAATCTTTTAAATAAAGTTTTTTTATTTCATCTAATGCTTCTCTAATAATTCAAGCACTTTCTTCATATGCCTCAATTACCATATTAAAACCATTTTCATCTTTACATATAAAATTCCAAAAATCTTTTCAAATTAAAAGTTCATCATCTGAAAAAAATTGTTTAACTCTTTCTTGTTTCCATTCATTTCATTCTCAAAATCTATTATATGCAGTTGCAAATTTACATTCAATTTTTGTATTTTCATCTATTGAGTTAGATAATATTGCAAATTGTTCAAAAATTGCTTCTTTTTCAGACCTAGCTTTTTTATTATCTAAATCTCATCAAATTTTTAATTCAACTAAATAATATTTATTTACTTCACTATCATATAAACAATAATCACTTATATGTATTTTATGATGATTATCTCATTTTTTAGCATTTCTTATTTTTTGATAATCTTCTAATTTAGGTTTATTTCAATTTCATCTATCTTTGTAACTTTCAAGTAAATCTGCTATTATCCTAACTTGTTCTTGATAAATATTTCATTCAACATTATTTTTGAACTCATAAAATCATTTTGCTATATTTATAGCCATTTTTTCAAGCATATTTCAAAGAGAACTATCAAGTGACCTTACTAAGGCAGAATAGTATTGTATATCTGGTCAAAGTTTAGCAATAAATATATTATGAATTTTCATGTTAATAGTTCCGTCTGGATTTTCTAACTCTCATTCGTGTCTTCATTTGAATCATTCAGCAAAAGCTTCAACGGAAGCTCTTACTATTCATTTTATGTATTCATTTTTAGTTGGAGTATTCATTTTTTAGATATCAGTTATTTATAAAATATTTCGTTGAATTTTATTTTTGAAGTTTCATTTTTGAAAAATGGTCAATAAAGCAAGAACTTTTTACTTTCTCAGTTTTCATCAAAAAATTCACTATCTAGCATTTTTGAAATTATTTGAATACTATCATTGTATAATTTTTTAATATTATCTATATTTTCTTTTATTAACTCTATTTTATTTTTTTCAGCTAATTTCT
>CALMDL010000149.1 GCA_937864995.1 uncultured Candidatus Altimarinota bacterium
TTACATATTCAAATGATGGAAATAATTTATCTTTTGTAGCAAAAAAAGGGTGAAAGTTTCTTGTTGTTAATAATTGAGTTGAATGAAAAGAATATAGTGATATTGACTGAAAGAAAATATTATATTCACCAGATTCAAAAAATATTGTATATATTTGAGTAAATAATAATAAAAAAGTTCTTGTTAAAAATTGAACTGAAATAAATAAATATGATCAAAGTTTAAATCCTATTTTTTCATGAGATTCTAAAAGTTTTTCTTTTGTAGCAAAGAAAAATTGAAAATATCTTGTTATAAAAGACTGAATAGAATCAAAATTATACGATTTATTAGGTTCTAAAAATGATGATTTCTTTGATATGAAGTATTCAAAAGATTCCTCTAGTTTTTCATTTATAGCAGTAAAAAATTGAAAAAGAATTATAGTTAAAGATTGAATAGAATCAAAAGAGTATGATGATGTAAAAAGAATACTTGTATGAACAAATAGTAAATTTATTTTTATAGTAGAGCAAAAATCTAAATATTTAATATTAAATGACTTAAATGAATTTAAAACTTATGATTGGATTTGACATGAAAATTATGTTTATTCTAATGACTGAAATAGTTTTGTAATACTTGTAAAAAATAATTGAAAATATTTAGTTTATAAAGATGGTTTTGAATCTAATGAATATGATGACATAACTAGATTAAGATTTTCAAATGATTCTAAGTTATTTTACTTTGATACTAGTAATGGTACTGTAACAGTAAATAATTATTGTTCTACTAATAATAAAAATCCTACTATTAAAAATAGTTTATTAAGTGAATTAGAACTTCAAAAAATAAATGCTTTATGAGTAAAAATTAATAATATGAGTGTTACAAAAAGAAATAATTACAAAAATATTTTAAACTGATATTTAAATAAATTAAAAGAATGAACTAAAAATTATGAAATTGCTAAAATATTATTAAATTTGATAAACTAAAAAAACTGAAGAATTTATCTTCAGTTTTTTTATGCATCGATGAAAAATTTTCAAAATTCCTTAAAAAATTTCTTTTTTT
>CALMDL010000150.1 GCA_937864995.1 uncultured Candidatus Altimarinota bacterium
GAGTTTTCTTTTTCTATAACTAATCTTTCTTTTTCATTTAATGTTGCAAATTTATCAGAAATTTCTAATTCATTTTCTCTTAATATTTTTTCTCTTTCATTTAACTCTATAGTTCTTAATTCATTTTCTTTTTTTTGATTTTCTAAAATATCAACTATATTTTGTTTTTCACTAGCTAATAATTGTAAATCGTCTTTTAAAACAATTTTAGAGTTTTCTAACACTTCTAATTCTTTTTTTGCTAATTCATTAGAAGTAATAAAATCTTCTAATCTTATAATTTTATGTTCTAGTTCATTTATTTTAGCTTGTTTATTTTCCCAATCTTTTGCAAATTCATTAGTTTTTGTAGAAATTTCTTTTTCTAATTCTTTTTTTTGTTTAAGAAGTTCTTGAACTTCAACTGATAATTTTTCAGTATTTATTTTTTTACTCATTTTTTTTAGTCATTATCATATAAATGGAATTTTAAATCAATAGAACCAGCAGTATATGCAGTTGTTCTAATAACTACAAAATCTAATCAATCAGTATTTATTTCATAAGATTGTCAACCATCAGAAGTTCAAGTATAAGTTACTCAAGTAGCACCAGTAATATTAGTTCAATTATTTCTATCTACAATCTGAATTGGGTAATATCTATTTGTAGCAGAAACTGCATTACTTACATTTGGTTTTATATCTCAATTAGCTCAATATACTTTAAAAGTAAGATTTGCACTTCAAGAAACTACTAAATCTAAAACAATATGTCTAAAGTCTCTAACAGGAATTACTTTACTATTAGTATTATTACTATTTATTACTACTTCATTATCATAAAACGAGTATTGTCTATTCATAACTTTTAATTAATTAATAAATTATATAGAAAAGATTAATTTCTTAATCTTCTCTAATAAACTATTAACTAGCATCTCATTTTGAACCTTTAATCCATCTACCAGATACAACAGTTATACCATAAGAACCACCAGCAAGATAAGTCCAGTTTTCACTTGAGATATCTTTACCATTTGCATCTTCAGGTCTAACAATATATGGTGCATTTAATTCAGAGTAATAAAAATCTGAAGCTTCAGTAGAAGCAAGGAACCAATATTTTCTTTTAGTTGTATCAACTCAACCATTTTTATCAGTTGCAATTAATGAAAGTTTTAAATGTGTATAAGCTGATTTATAAACGTTAAATGTTCAAGAGTTAGATGTAGAAACATCTGCAGAAGCATTTAATAATTCTTTAACAGCTATACAAGTATCAGGGTCATCAGTAGTAATAATTGTATTAAAATCTAATACTTTTTTAACTCACATATTATCGTAAGTTTGTTCAACAGCTAATTTTTCAGCAGCAGTTAAAGCTGATTTCGAAAAAGCTGGATTTGAAGGGATTTGATTTGAATAAGTAGTAGCAGAACCTGTTAAAGTATGTACATTACTTATTAAAGCTAATCCATCACC
>CALMDL010000151.1 GCA_937864995.1 uncultured Candidatus Altimarinota bacterium
AGTAATTTTAGTTTTGTATTTTAATTTTCTTTTTTCTATTTCTTCTATTATATAATTGCTTGTAGCTTCTCATTCTATATTTGGATTTGTTGCTAAGATTATTTCTACATCATCATCTGATGATATTATTCTTTTGAATAATTCTTCAAATTTTAAGTCTCAAATAAAAACTCAATTTATAGGAGAAATAGCTCAACCAAGTACATGATAAACTCAGTTAAAACCTCATGTTTCTTCTATTGTTAATAAATCAAGATATTCTTCTACTATTGCTATTAGGTTTTTGTTTCTAGAACTTGATTCACATATTTTGCATAAATCATTTCATTTATCACATAGGGAATTACAGTTTTTACAAAAACCTATTTTATCTTTTATGTTTTTTAAGTTTTCACTTAAATTTTCTATATAATTTCTATTTGCATTTAATAAGAAAAAAGCAAGTTTAGTAGCTGATTTTTCTCATATACCAGGCAAATATCATATAGAATTTATTAATTGTTTTAAACTTTCAGGCATTTTTTTCTATTAGCAAATTTATTTTTAATAGATTACTAAAAAAAGAGTCTTTTGCAAGACTCTTTTAATAATTATATACATATTGTACATCATTTTTTATAACTAGGTAATCTGGATTTTCAATTTTTTCCATATTTTCCATATCACTTTCAGACATTATGTTAGACAAACTTTCAAGTTCAGCTATTTTTACATCCAATTTTTCTTTTTCCATTAATAGATTTTTTTTCTCTATTTCTAATTGTCTTATATTATATCATTTAGTTGCATTTACATTTAGTATCCAAACATAATACAATAGTAACATTGATATAATCGACAATAATGCTATATATGTCGAATTTACTCAGAATGTAAATTTTTCTTTTTCTTTTTTTCTTTTAGAAAAATAGTTTTGGCTAAAATCTTTTGTTACTATATTTGAGTTCACGATTTTTATACTTTACGAAATAATGTTTTATATTATTTTTTTTGCAAGTCTAGCTTTTGCACTACGACTTCTTGGGTTTTGTTTTATTTCTTCTTCACTAGGTAGAATTGGTTTTTTATTTAATACTTTTAGGCTTTTTTTATGTCCACAACTACAAATTATATCATCACAAATACAATCTCTTGTCTCATCTCTAAATATATTTTTAGTTATTCTATCTTCTAAAGAATGAAAACTTATAACAAATATATTAGAATCTTTTTTAAGTAAACTAATAGCATCATGAAGTGATTTTTCTAATACTTCTAATTCACCATTAACTTCAATTCTAATTGCTTGAAAAATTCTTGATTTTACTTTTACTCAGCCAGGAATAATTTCAGATAACTCAAGAGTTGTTTCAAATCTTTTTTTTCTTCTTAATTCTACTATATTTTTTGCTATCTTATTTGCTCCAGGTTCTTCTCAATATTTTAAAAATATTTCTCTTAATTCACTATCTTTATAAGAATTTACTATATCAGCAGCAGTTTTTCATTTAGTTTTGTCTAGTCTCATATCAAGTGGACCATCTTTCATAAAGCTAAATCATCTGTCAGCTTCATCTAAATGTAGAGAAGATAATCATAAATCATAGTAAATTCATGTTATTTCTTTAATTCAAATTTTTTCTAGTTCATCTTTTAGATTTCAAAAGTTTGAATTTATTAAGTGTATTTCTACTTTTTTATTTTTGTTTACTTCATCTAGTCTAATTCTAGCTAATTCTAAATTTTTTATATCTGCATCAAATCATACAAATATATCTCAAGCATTCATTTTTTCTATCATTTTGCTAGCATGTCATCACATACCTAGGGTAGAGTCTACAATTATATTTTTATTATCATTTTTAATATCAATAGAGTCTACTAATTCAGTTAAAAGTACTGAAATATGTTTATTTTCTATCTCTTTTATGTTACTCATTGATCATAAATGTTAAAAAAATGTTAATTTTCAAGAAACTATGTCTATTTATAAGCAAAACTTAATATAGTTTTATTCTTTTTTTCTAAGTTGTCAAAATATCTATAAATAAACAACTAGACAAGTTGTCTAAAATAAGTTATTGAATATTAAGCTATTTAAAGCTAGTTTTTAACATTTTATTTACATTGTCTATATTAAAACAAAGTATATATTTAGAGTATATAAAAAAAGTTTGCATTTTATAAAATATTACTAAAATAGTAATGTTTTATAATTAAATTTTGTAATAAATGTTAAAAATTGAAAATTTAAATGTATGAATTTGAGAAAAAGAAATATTAAAATGAGTTAATATTGATTTTGAGTTATGAAAAAATTATTGTCTTCTTTGAAAAAATGGTAGTGGAAAATCAACACTTTCTTCTTTTTTAATGTGAAATCCAGATTATATACTAAAAAGTGGTTCTATTACTATTGATTGAAAAGATTTGATTTCTATGCCAATAGAGGATAGAAGTAAATCATGACTTTTTTTATCATTTCAAAATGTACCAGAAATACCTTGAATAAAATTATGAGAATATCTAAGAATTATTTATAATATAAGTTTGAAAAATATAAATAGTGAACAAGCAGATATTTCACCATTTATTTTCAAAAGACATATTAAAAAATATTTAGAAGAATTAAATATAAGTGAAACTTTTTTAGATAGAGATTTAAATGTATGATTTTCATGAGGAGAAAAAAGAAAGATAGAAATACTTCAAATGAAATTAATTTGACCAAAATATATAATACTTGATGAAATAGATAGTTGACTTGATTTAGATGCATTTAGAGCAGTTGCTAGTATGCTAAAAGCTCTAAGTAGTGAAAATAATTCTTTAATAATAATTACTCATTATTTTAAGATTCTTGAATATATAGATGTAGATAAAGTTTATGTAATGAAAGATTGAAAAGTTGAAAGAGAATGATGAATTGATATGATTAATGAAATAATGGAAAAAGGTTTTGAATAAAAAA
>CALMDL010000152.1 GCA_937864995.1 uncultured Candidatus Altimarinota bacterium
GCTAGGCCGCGAACCTAGGTCTGCCGTGGGTTCGAATCCTGCTGGGAGCACCATAAATAGTTTTTATTTAAAAAACACCTAATTAATTAGGTGTTTTTTTGTATTTTAAAGTAAAAATATGATAAAATAAATATATATTTATAAAAATAATTTTAAACTATGAAAAAAATAAAATATATAATTATATTATTTTTCCTATCTTCTTTTACATTAGTAAATAATGTTTTTGCTATAAATGAAAATATAATTATTCAAGAATGATATTTTTTTGAAAATAACTGAATTTATTATTGAAAAAAGAAACTTGATGAAACAAAATTACAATCTCTTGTTGATTCATATAATTACTCAAATTTAAGTTATTGGTTTAATAATGACCAACAAACATTGGCATCAAATCTAAACTGGAATAATTATTATAGATATTACATGTATAAATCAATGTACTATGATATAAAAATAAATAATAATTCTAATGTAACAAAAATAGAAAATTCTTCATGAGAGGAATTAACTTTTAATAGTCAAAATATTTCATGAGTAAATAATATAAAATTATATTATAATTCTTTTTTCAACGAAAAATTTGCAATATATAATTGGGAAACAAATGATTATATATTAAAAAATGAAAATGATTATATAAAAACAGCTAATAAAATTAAAATATTTTTAGAATCATGAGAAATAATTGAATTTGATTTTAAATTTTATTTACCAGAATTAAATTTCTCAAATACAGTTGTTAATAAAAATTGATATAATATGATAATATTAGATTCAAATAATCAAATAGTATTAAATTGAAATCAAATTGATTCTAGCTCTATTTTTTTAAATAATGATAATGGATTAATTAATCAATATAATGAAAACAATATAACAACAAATTTAGAATACTTAAATTACAATGCACCTTACATATTATCATTTGTAAATAATTATGATTTATTTTATAAAAATTACTCTATTTTTAATAACAATAGTTGTACAAGTGCTTGAAGTATAGAATTTTCAAAAAATTGGAATTGAACTAGTTTTTATATTTATATGAATGATAATCAAGATTCAGCAATTTTTACTGATATATCATATACACTTAAAAAATATAATGCTCAAAATTGAGCTTTTGAAGAATATACAAATTTTACAAGTGAATTTAACTGATGAAATGAAATTTTTCTATATCCTGAAGATAATTGATTATATAAAATAAATCCTATTGTTAATACAATGGATGACTATCTATGTAACACATATTATAATAAAGATAAAAATTATTGAATAATAAGCTCAGTATATAACAATAATTCTATTTATTTTTATGAAGACTGATAT
>CALMDL010000153.1 GCA_937864995.1 uncultured Candidatus Altimarinota bacterium
TATTTATTGATATAGATGAAAATAAAGAAATAAAAATAGAAAAAAAGTAGTTTTTAAACTACTTTTTTTCTATTTAATTTATCTTTTAAGTTAATTATTTTTTCTTTTATTTTTGTTTTGAATCAAATTCTTTTCATACTTATAAAATCATAGATTGATATAAATCTACCAACATCAGGTCTTGTTTTGTTCCATACTGAGAATAGTTTTTCAAATATATAAATAGTTTTATGTTCTTCTTTCATTATTTTATACATAGCTAATAATAATAGACATTGTACCATTATTTCATTTGCTACTCATCATACAGATCATAGATTTAAGTGAAAACTTAACCAAAACATAGAACTAAGAAACATAAACATACGAAGTTTTAGTCTTTCAAAGAAAAAATATCAATATGCTCATATCATAGAAGATATTATAGGTAAAATAGAATATGGATTTTCATAAGTTATTATTCAAAGTGTTAGAGTTGTTATAATTATCATAGAAAAAACTTTTTTATTTTTTTTGTATCTCATTGATAAAAATATACGAATTATTCATATACTTGAAGCAATCATTGCTGAATATACTTCCATAAAATATCAATGAAGTATCCAAAAAAAAGCAGAAAACATTATTATTTTCATTGTTTGTTTATCGTCTTTTTGAGTCAATCAATAAAATGTTATACCTGTTGCTATAAATGCACAAGTTTGTCATATCGGATTTGCATTAATTAGTTCTATAATTCACATTTTGTTTTTATTTTAATTTTTAAATTAAATATATTAAAACATATATTTAATATATTGTCAAGAAAATGAATTTTAATAATATATTTTACTTTTAAATTGTTTTTCATATAGTTGTTTTGTTATTATCAAAATAACATATCTAGAGAGAGTGAAAGAGAATAGGCTCGTTATTATCACTCCAGCAACCAGTTAATTAAACCAGGTGCTAATTCCTACCCTGAAAAGGGAAAGATATGATTTTCTAAACATTTTATGTTTTAAAAAATAAACTTTCTTCTTTTTAGGAGTAAGTTTATT
>CALMDL010000154.1 GCA_937864995.1 uncultured Candidatus Altimarinota bacterium
TTACATATTGGACAAATTTTGGCTTCTTTGTATTTTCATCTATCAAGTATTTTCATATTTTTTATTTTCAAAATATTATTTTATTATATATCTTTCTTTAAATTTGCCAATTTTATTACTTTTTTTATAATTTGTTTAGCGTATTATTTAAAATAATTAATTATATGATAAAATTGGAGCATATAGATAATTTAAGTAAGTGAAAAAAATCTTGATCTAATATTGGTTCAAGAAGTATTTCACATAGACTTAGAAATTATGAAAGAATTAAATATGAATTAGCTATTAAGAATAATTATTTAGAAATAGATATAAAAGATAGATTAAATCTAATAAATTTATGGGAAAAGATCTGTTTTTTAAAGAAGATAGATAACATTGTTTTGTACAAAAATATGTTTGATACAAAAATTATGAAAAATTGAGAAGTAATATTTTTTTGAGATTTAAATTCTGCAAAAAGTAAAATTAAAGAGATAGTATGAAATTATTTTTAGTACTTTATAATCAGATAAATTTAGCATATTTTGATACAAGTTTATCAAAATATTTTTTGTATATCCATCATAATTGAAAAATAAATTTTAACTGAGAGCCATTAAATTTAAATATAAAGTCAAAAATACTTGATTATGCTATGTGATATAATTTTGTAAAAGAACTAAAAAATACTTGATATAATGCAGATTTTATAATTTGAAAAAGTTATTATCAAACTATACTTGATTATTGCTTAGCTAATTGAATTAAAGAAATTTTGCTTATTAAACCAGTTGAAAATTATGTTTATACAAATTTCTTAGAAATATCTTTAAAGCTAGAAAAAAAATGAATAATTTTAAGTTTTTTAGAAGATAAAAGAAGTTTTTTTATATCTAATAGTGAGTTTTTATCAAACTATAAAAAACCACCTGTTATGGAAACTTTTTATAGATTTATGAGAAAAAAATTTAATATTTTGATGGACTGAAAACTTCCTCTATGATGAAAGTGGAATTTTGATGATGAAAATAGAAATTTTGATAAAAATCATAAAAAATCTTCTAATTTTATTTTAGAAGAAACTATTTGATTAGTAGAAGCAAAAAAATACTACAAAAACTCTGATTTTATAAATTATACTACAAATAGAGAAAAGTCTATAAAGTTATTAATTTATTTTGTAAAAAATCATTTGGATAATTTC
>CALMDL010000155.1 GCA_937864995.1 uncultured Candidatus Altimarinota bacterium
GATAATCATCATTTAAATCTTCAAGCACTTGCAGTTCTTGATTTTTCTTGATGTTCTAAATATGCTTTTTTAAATCAATCACTATCAACTTTTAAATTTGCTTCATTTGCTAATTCAACTGTCATTTCAAGTGGAAAACCATAAGTATCATAAAGTTTAAAAGCTTTTTCTCATGAAATTGTATCAACAACTTGACCTGTTCTTTCAAAAGCAATTTTAAAACCAAAAACTAGTTTATCAAATTCTTTTAATCATTTTTCAAGAGTTTCTCAAAATTGTTTTTCTTCTCTTAATATTTCAGAAACAATTTCTTCTCTTTTTTCTATCATATGAGGATAAGCAACTCATAATTTATCTATAACAGTATTTGATACAATACTCAAAAATTCACCTTTAAATCATAGTTTATAAGCTTGTCTTATAGCAATTCTTATAAGTCTTCTAAGTACATAACCTTGATCTACATTTGCTGGAATTACTCCGTCACTTATCATAACAGTAGAAGTTCTAGAATGATCTGCTATAATTCTAATTGATCTCATAGTTTCATCATTGTATGAAACTCATATTTCTTTTGAAATTGAAGATATAATTTCACTAAAAATATCAGTATTATATACTGTTTTTTCTCAATTTAGAGTAGCCGTGATTCTTTCAAGTCACATACCAGTATCTACATTTTGAGCAGGAAGTTTAACTAAACTACCATCTGGTAATTTATTAAATTCCATAAATACATTATTCCAGATTTCCATCCAATTTTTTTCATCATTTCATACATTACTTCATTCTGGTGGAAATTCACTATTTCATACCCAGTAAAATATTTCTGTATCTGGTCCACAAGGTCAAGTATCACCTGCAGCCCACCAATTATCTTTTTTTGGAAGATAAGAAATTCTATTTTTTGGCATACCAACACTTTGCCAAATAGTCGCTGACTCTTCATCTCTAGGAGCATCAGCATCTCATTCAAAAACTGTAACTGCAATTTTTCTAGGATCAAGAGCTAGCCAATCTTTACTTGTTAAAAATTCCCAAGAATAAGCAATAGAATCTTTTTTAAAATAATCTCAAAGAGAC
>CALMDL010000156.1 GCA_937864995.1 uncultured Candidatus Altimarinota bacterium
GATAATAATAAGCAATGATATATAATTAGAGTAAATATATTTTGTATTTTTATTAATAAAATGTTATAATAAATATATAATAAATTTAATTAAATATATGGTAGAAATAATTAATCATAATTGATGAACTGATATTCAAAACTATGAAAGACCACCAGCAATTATCAAAACTGCTGAAAGTCTTTGAATTTCACCAAAAACCTGAAATTTAGTTTTTGATACAAGAAATTGAGTTGCCACTATATTGATTAAAGGTAAAACAAAAAAAGAAACTGATGAATTAAATGAATCATTAAAAAAAGAATTCATTCAAAAATTAAAACAATTACCAGATTATAAATGAAGCAAGGTTCAAGAAGCAATTGAAAAATGAACTATTGAAATAAAAAAAATACCAAATAGAAATTGATATGCTATTTATGAAAGCAAAACTTGAAATCTCGTTTATTTAACAAAACTTGATTGAAGTTGGTATTCAAATGTTGATTATTTCAGAACAAGTGAGTTTATGTGAGATTTATTTCAGGCTTGATATATTAGAAAATGATATTGAAAAATAGAATTAGATCCAAAAACTTGATTATGGAAATTATATAAAAAAGATTGAAAAGAAGTCCCTATCTTTTCAGGTGAATATGCTACTGCCACATTGAATGCTATAAATGAAATGATGGATTTAACCTATGAAATGAAAGATTATATTGAAGAAATTAAAAAAAAGAGAGGAAAAAATTAAAATTTTTCTTCTCTTTTTTTGATTGTATTTCAAATATGTTTATTAATAATTTTTTCTAATTTTATATATAATTTTTCATCTAAATTAGGAAAAGCCTCTTTAATACTTAATCATTTCATTATTCTATTAAATCATTCTATATACTCTCTATAAACCACCTCCATTGCCTTATTCATTTCATTAATTGCCTTTGTTTCATTAGGTTTTTCTCATCTTAATTTTCATTCTCTAAATTGAGTTATTTCTTCATTTGAAAATCAAGATTTTTTTAATAATCATTCTCATAATCATTTTCAATTTTGAAGTCAATTTGTTTGAATAGTGTCTCAAATTGTCCTATCATTTAGAGCATAAGATATTTTTCAAGTTTGTGTTTGATTAGAATATTTCTCTAAATTTTCATATTTTTTATTAGCATTAACTTGATTTGTATTTATAGTTTTTCAAGCCCTTCAACTTTCAGGTTTTATATAACTATTATTTATTAAATCTCATAATTTTTTATTTAATTCAGTCAGTGCTTGAAAATCAGCAGGAAGTTTTTCAACTTTGTTATTTCATTTATAAAATGTATCTCAAATTAAAAAATATCATTTTCATTGAAGATTTTTTAGTTCAGTATTAATATCTTTTTGAATAGATGATACTTTGTTTTTATCAAGTAAATCAACCATCTTTCATCAAGTTTTAACCATTGTTATAAATCATAGATTATAAGCAAAAAGTTTCATAAAATCATTCATATTTCAAACATTTGTAAAACTTTCAAGCATTTCCTTTGAATTTCATCAATTTTTAATACTTTCTTGTAAATTATTTGAAGCAATAGTATAATAAGTAAAAAATGTTGCTTCTGTTGATGTTTTTAATCAAGATGTGATTATTTTTCAAGATAGTTTTTCAGTAAAATTTGGGTTTCACATATATTTTAGAGCGACATCTTTTCATATTCAACTTATTCTAAATAGTGAAAATAAAACTCAATTTGAAACAAGTTCAAATCATTTTTTTCTAAATATATCACTTGCTTTATCATTTTCTAAATCTATTCATATTCAATCACTCCATCATTTTTCTATACCAAGGGCTTGATACATTCAGGCTCTATAAGCATTTTCAGTTCAAGTAAATATAACTGTTGCCGCTGGTATTCAAGCACCCCAAGTTCAAGCAGAAAATTTTGCTGCCATGGCTCCTCAAATAATAATTCCTGAAATATCAACAAGTCATTTTTTGCTCGTCAATTCTCTCCATATTTTTGAAACTAAACTATTTTTATAGATCTTATTAAAATTATTTTCATATAGTTTCAATTTTTCATTAGTATTTTTATTTAGAGTATTTCATAATTCGCTGAAATCTAAAACAACTTCTTTATCTCAAATTGGTAAATTAAAAACACTTCATTGGGTTATAACATTTGAATTGCTTAATACTAATTCTTTTCACACTTCACGAGCATAATTATCTATTTCTTTTGTTATAAGACCTTCAAATCTTTTAGGTAAATCATTATATAATATTCTTTCCCAAGTTATATAATCTCTTTGTTTTAGGTTTTCTTGACTTCAATTCTTAAAATCGCTAATTTCTTTGTTTAATTGATTTTGAAGTGATGATATTTTTCAAATTAAAGTCTTTGTTTTTATTTCAATTGAATTTGATAACTTTTCTTGATTTATATTATCTTCTCACGATATGTTTTTATTTATAGTTTGTTTTAATTTTGTATCAAAATTATTTAGTGCTGTATTTGATAAAATATCTTTTCAAATATCACTATTGTTTAATAAATTAACAAATTTATCAGCAATTGGGGTATATTTTTCAATTATACTTTTAACATTTTGATTATATTGTTTTTCAGCATATAGTTTTGATTCATTCATATTTTGAGGAGCATAAGGCATATTACTACTTGCTTTTATGCTTGAATCAAAATTTAGTTTAGCATTTTTTAATTCTTCTTTTGCTAATATTTTAGCAAGTGGTTCTTTATTTGAACCATATCTTAAATAAGCATTGTATGTATCTTCTTTTAATACTACTATATTATTTCAATTTATATTTTTTTCTTCAAAATTATTAACAAAAGGTTTGAAATCAGTGTTTTTTTCTAAATATGAAGATTGGGTTTCAATTAGTTTATTTGTTGTTTCAGATTGAGTTTCAATAGTTTCATTTTTTGGCTTAACATTTCATTTATCTATACTTTTAACCTTATTCCATATAAATCAATTTAATTACCCGTATAATTTAGCAAATTCCTTATCTTTTAATGATAAATCATTAACAAAATTTTGTTGTTCTTTTGGACTTAAATTTTCAAATATCTTTATAATATCATCAAAATCTCTATTATTTTGAGCCTCTTTGATTTTTTTATAATCAGCACTTATTTCATTTTGATTATTTTGTATTTCAGTCATTATTTTTTATTAGATTATATTTTTTAATTCATTTTCTATGTCAAAAATTTCATCATCGTCTTCTTCTTGAAGTTGTTTAATTCTTTTTAGATTTTTATATACCAATTCTTGTTTGATCATTCAAACATCAGTATTTTTATTTTTATATTCTCTTAAAAGCATAATCATATAACTTTTTTCACTTTTTAGAATATCTAATAAAAAACTTTTATAGTTTTCATCTTTTTCTTCTATATGTTCTAAAAGATAATCTTTTTGTTTTTGATTTAACAAAAAAGAATTTTTTATTATTTCTGAAATCATATTAAATTTTTTATTTATTTTAATCTATTTTATCACATTAATAATATATTTTCAACAAAATTAAAAAATGTATTGAAAAAAAATATTAA
>CALMDL010000157.1 GCA_937864995.1 uncultured Candidatus Altimarinota bacterium
AAATGAGTTAAGAGAAGAAGGTCATGTAAGAGAAATAATATCAAAAATTCAAAAAAAATTTTCTCATATTTCTGGTAATTTATCTAAATAATTTATATTTTTATTTACATAACATTCCAAATTATTATCTTTATAAAGTCATTTAATAAAAATATTCTCATTAAAATTTTTTAAATTTAATCATACAGTTTTTTCACATCAATTTTTAAAATCATTATTAATTATTGTCTTAATTATTTTTCAAGAAAATTTACATTGTGTCATGTTTTATAATTAGTGACTAAAATTTTTATATAGCTTTTTTATTAACATCTCATTATTTAAATAATTTTTACTCAACTACAAATCAAGAATCAAAATCTTCATATTTTTCTTTTTCTTCTTTTGTTAAATCAATATAATTGTTTATTGTATTATAAAGAGAAGATTCTTTATATGCTTCTCTATAATCTTTTACTTTTTTATCTTCTCAAATAGTAGTTTTAATATCATTTTGTAATTTATTTTCAAAACCTAAAAGATAACTTCAATTTTGATGAGAAGAAATTTTGTGAATATCTCACATAGTAACAAGTAAATAAATACCTCATTCTTCAAGTAATTTTGTTCATTCTCAAACTATTACATATCAATTTTCATATCATCACGGAAAAATCGTATCAATTTTTCATTTTAAAATTCATTTTATATTATACAAAACTTCAACTTCATAATTTGTTTCTGGATCTCAATAATTATTATATGTTGAATTAGTTTTTATAACTTTTCAAACAAAAACATTTTCAGAAAATCATAAAACATTTTTATAATCAGAAAAATCTAAAACAAAATCATGATAATAATAAATAACTAATCACTTTTTATTTTTTTCTTCATTTATTATATTTTCTAATTTACTTAAAACATACAAAATTTTTGCTGAATCTCTATATTCTAACTTAACTTTATATAATTTTATACTTAAATTTTCTAAACTATATTTATCAAAATTTTCTATTTTTTCTTTGAAACCATTTATAAGTTTATTTTGTTTATTTAAGTTTGCATATAGATTACTACTATTTAAAAATAGTAATATTGTAATTAATACTAATATTATTTTTTTCACAATATTTGAGTAAAAATATAAAATATAATCTATTATACTAATACCACATTAAATTCGCATTAAAATGTTTTAAAAATAATCAATAATGGCTTATATAAAAGATAATTTTAAATTTACAAAAATAACTTTTAGTTTTTAATATAAAAAAGAAAAACAAAAATTTGTTTTTCTTTTAATAATTTTTTTTATTTTCAAGCCAATAATCATCTTGTCTTACAAGTCTTTTTGCATTTCTTTTATCTGCTAATACTTCTTTTAATGCCTCTTCTG
>CALMDL010000158.1 GCA_937864995.1 uncultured Candidatus Altimarinota bacterium
AGTATATAAGGATCTAGTTGAGGAAAAAATGAAACAATAATTAAATATGGGAATATAGTTAGTAAAAAAAGTAGAACTATAACAAGAAAAATATATATTATTTTTTTCATAAATTAAAAATTATTTATTAATAATTTAAGTATATATCAATAAGCGATTTTTTTCAAATATAAATTGATTTAGAATCAAAGTTTTATATAATTTGCTTGCTTAAATTTTCTAACCTTGTTGAGGAAAAAAAGATGAATTTTGCAGCTGAAATAGCTTATCGATTATTGATATCGATAATGTTAATTTTTTTATTTTGCACAGTGACATATGTCCCTGAAGATGAAATGAAAAATCCCAAAATAACTCCTGGTGATCAATTGATAATTGATTTATTCATGGAGGAGTAGTTTTAAGGCCCCCTATTGGGGCTTTCTTAATTTATAAATTTTGAAAAACAAAAAATAAAGTTACAATTAAAACAATTTAAAAATAATTAAAAGTTATGAGAATTGATTATCTATGACATAGTGAATTTATGATTCACATAAAAAATAAATCTGGCGATTATATAAAAATAATGTCTGATTCTTGGTTATCAGATTTTGTAGCATGAGATATGATGGCGAGAAATCCAAGAATAAAACTAGATTATGAAAAACTTAAATCTATAGATGCTATTTTTTTAAGTCACTCTCACCTAGACCATATTGACCCTTATACTCTTATAGATTTATTTGAAAATCTAGAAAAAAAACCAGATATTTTTCTAGCAGAAACTCTGGCATTTTTAGAACCACTTTTTGTAAAAAATCTAAAAAATGTAAATATAATAATACTAGAAAACAAAAAAACTATTGATTACAAATGATTAAAAATAACATGATTAATTTATAAAAATAGTTTTATAACAAATGAAGATGATGTTATGACTTTGTTTATAGAAAACGAAGATGAACTAATTTACTCAGATGTAGATACAGAACCTGGTAGCAATTTTGAAGTACTTGAATACATGTATGAATTTTTTAATAAAAAAAATTATTCTCAAGTTATATACCTAGCAACTAGAAATGAATTAGAATGAAACCTAAAATTAGTTGATGCAAAAAATATAAAAGAAAGACAAAAAATTGATAGTGAATATAGAGCTTTTAGAAAAGAAGAAATAGTACGGGAATATGAAAAATTTGAAGTTGAATGAATAAATAGTTTTTATGAAACAAAAAACTTAAGCAAGATATTTATATGACAATGAATAGTTTTTCCAAAGGAAATAAATTCAGAAGTATTTTGTCTAAATACTATGAAACTTGAACAAGTAAAAGATATAGAAGAAAAAACTGCTAGAAAATTTGGATATAAAACAAATTTTTCATATTTTAAATGATGACAAAGTTATATCATAGAAAACAATGTTATTAAAAATATCTGAAATATAGATTATTTAAGTGAAATTGATCTTATAGATGTAAAACAAGATTTAACTTTAGATTTTTTTAGAAAACTAAATTTCGCTCCATTAAATAACGAAAAAAGAGAGATAAGAAAACAAAAAGAAATAATTCTAGACTTGATAAATAATAGATTTTTTCCTTATGCACTAGCTAATTTAGAAATACCTTTAAAAGATGCTATATTAGAAAGTAGTAGAAAAAAATATTGTATAAAAATCAGATACGGAACAAAAGATGACTTTGAAAATATATATTATGTTTTTGATTTTGGTAAATTAAAATTTGAAATAGAAAACTTAGAAGATGATTATTTCAATGAAGATTATTGGGCAAACGATTTAGAAGATTTTTACAACTGAACTCAAGAATTATATTCAAACTTTTTACATAAACTTGATGAGAAAAAAAGTTATAGATTATGGACATTTTTATGATCAAATTTTTTGAATAATGATTTACTATATAAAAAATTTGAACTACATTTTACTAGAGCGAAAAATAAAGAATCTATAAACGAATTTGTATTAAAACATTATGAATAAAAAAAGCCCCCGGATAACTCACGGGGGCAAAAGCTCCAGGGAGGCGCCGGAGCAAGGGACAAAACAAGAAACTAAGTGTCAAAATTGTTGCAAATGTTGCATAATTTAACGCTTACCTATAAATATATTAAATATATTTTTAATAATGTCAATTTTAAAAATGATAAGCAAAGAAAAACAAAAATTTATAAGAAGCTTGTGAGATAAAAAAACAAGGATAGAAGAATGACTTTTTTTGGTAGAATGAGAAAAGTCTATTTTGGAACTAATAAACTCTAGTTTTGAGATAAAAAATCTATATATAACTAAAAAGTTTGAAGAAAAACATAGTGATGTTTTAAGAGATATAAATTATGAAATTAGTGATAGTGAAACTATAGAAAAAATATCTATTTCAAAATCAAACAATGCTTGAATAGCTGTTGTAGTTTCTCCAAAAAATGATTTTTTAGAAATAAAATCAGGAGAATTTATAGTAGTTTTAGATACTATAAATGACCCTGGAAATCTATGAACTATCATAAGAATCTGTGATTGGTATGGTATAAAAAAGATAATTGCAAGTAGTGATACTGTTGAATTAACAAATCCAAAAGTTGTTTCTTCAAGTATGTGATCTATTTCTAGAACAAGTATTTTTTATACTGATTTAGAAAAATATTTTGAAAAAAACTCTTCTAAATATGATATATTTGGAGCATTTTTAAATTGAGAAAATATTCACAAAATAGATTTTGAAAAACAAGATTGATGATTTATAGTTATATGAAATGAATCTCATGGAATAAGTAAAAACATAGAAAAATTTGTAACAAAAAAAATAACTATTCCCTCTTTTTGATTTGCAGAAAGTCTAAATGCATGAGTAGCAACTGGAATAATTATAGACAATATATTTAGAACAAAATAAAAGAAAGACTAAAGTCTTTCTTTTATTTTGTTACATCTTTCAATCCAAATTAAATCCCCTTCTCATCTTTGTATTACTTCATTGTACCAATTTATTCTTCTATCTATCTCTTGTATAGATGCATTTCTAACTACTTCATCATCGGTGATACAAAATCAAGCAGTATTTATACCCATATCTGTTGGTGATTTGTATTCTCTTGTAAAATTTCAAATTGGTAAAAGTGAGTTTGATAATCTTGAAACTATTTCAAAAGCTTCTACATCTCTGTTATAATTTACACTATTCATACTATATGCTTTTTGATGATATGTATCTATAGTATTATAATCCCCTATATCTGCAGTTGCTGCCTCATAAGCCAAATTTACAGGATGTTCTAGAGGTAGATTCCATATAGGAAATGTTTCATATTTTGCATAACCTGAATCTTGTCATAAAACAACTTCATGATATATTTGTCATAAACATGTAGACATTTTACCACTAGAACTAGCTGCTCAAGTAACCAAAATCAAATCTTTTTCTACTTTTATATATTCGTCTGCTCCATAACCATCTTTTGATAATACTTTTTCTGTATCGTTTGGATAACCTGGTATTTCATATCTAAGTGCTGCAATATATCATTTTTGTAAAAGAATATTTTTAAAAGAAACAGAAACTTCTTTATTTTTTTCACTTACACGATTTATAGAAATCTTTGGTTTTATTCAAACTTCTTTTTCTATATCATAAATCATTTGTAAACAATAATCTCCATAATCCATATCTTCATTTGATAATTGTCTATTTTTATATAAATCCTTAGCATTTAAACAAAAAATAATTTCAGCTTTATCTCTCAGAGAAGAAAAAATTTGTTTTTTACTATCAGGAAAAAATCCAGGCAATACACGAGCTGCATGTGGGTCATACAAAAATTTACCTCATATTTCTAGATAAAGTCTATGTTTAAATTTTGAAATTCTATCTAGAATAGCATTTTTTTGCATATTTATGTATTTTTCTCCATCAAATCAATACTTTTCAAATTTTAGTATCCCTGAAGTTTTCATAAAAAAAGACTTATATATTAATTAATATAAGTCTAACATATTTTTGTTGAAAAGTGAAGAAAATCAGAGAAATTTTATCTTTTTCTAGCAACTAAATCTATAAATCAATTTATACTAGTTGTTCCCTCTATTTTATTGTGAATATCTTGAAGTTCTTGTATTTCCAATATTTCAAAGTCAAAAAACAATTCTTTAATAAAATCTAGTGTAAAATAATGTTTTATATCATCTCCATTTTTATAAAAATTTTCTCATAATTTTTCTCATTTTCAAAAATCAGTATCGTCTATACTTTTAACTCTTACAAATATATATCATCATTTTTTCAAAGATTTTTTTATTTTTTTGCATATTTTTATAGTGTCTTCTTTTGAAAAATAGTGCAAAGAATTACAAGCATAAACTATATCATAGCAATCTATTTTAAAATCAAAATCAATAGTATTTCATAATATAGTATTTATATTTAATCATTTTTCTTTTGAAATATTAGAAAGATTATTTAAAGCATTTATACTAAAATCAAATGAATCAACAGAAAATCATAAAGAAGCAAAATACAAGCTATCCCTACCATTTCAAGCTCATATATCTATTAACTTAAGTCATTTTTCATTAATAAATTTAGTAACTTTTAAAGAAAAATTATTGTTTTCTATAAGTCCTACATTGTTCCATTTTTTATCCCAAAATTTTTGAAAATCTTTATACATAAAATTATTTTAAATTAATATAATAAATTATATTTAAAATAATAGTAATATAAAATATTTTTGACTTTTTACACATTTTTTAATATAATATATTTACTTTTGGGGATTTCCCATCGATTCCCACTTAATTGTGGGATGATGATTTTAGAAGTTAAGTAATTTACCTAACTTCTTTTTTATTGTTTCAAAATCTAGTTCATCAAGTTCTCAAATTTTCCTTTGAAATCTATTTTTATGTATCATTTTAATTTGATATAAAAGTGCAGTCCTTCTAATTCATTGCAAATCACAATCACAAAACCAAGTTCAAGTTTTATTTTTAGAACTTAGTGGAATAACTATACAAATATCACTTGATAATTTTTTAAAAATTAAAACTGGTCTTCTAAAACTTTCTCACTTTCAAAAAGATTCACTTTTAATATTTTTTCATATTGAAGCCCACCATATCTCTGATTCTTTAAAATAAATATTATCAGTATTTTTATCATGAATTTCTTTTTTTAATTCATTCCATTTATCAAAAATTTCTATTTCCATTCTTTATATTTAAAAGCTAATTTTAGGAGAGCTTTTAATTCATAATAATATAACTAAATATAAATTTTTGTAAAAAAATTTTAGAAATTTAATACGGATTTAATGTCTTGTTTATGAGATAAAAATTGATATAATGAGATGAATTTATAATTTAATTTTTTTATTATGGAAAACAAAAAATCAAATTGAAAAATTTGGAGATTAACAAAAGTTTTATACTTCATAATTACATTACCTTTAGTCTTATTATGAGCTTGAACAATTTTATCTTCACAAGAAACATATAATTGAGGTATTTGGATTAATGATTATTACATATGAAGTTTATATATGATTTTATTTCTAATATCATATATTTTATCAACTGATTTTATTAGAAGAGTAATTTCATATATAAATAATTGAACTTTTAATTGATTTATTCCCTATATTAAAATATTAAAAAGATTTTTCATAATAATTATATTAATTTTATGAATTACTTTAATTACACTAGTTTCATTAAGTAATAATTTTAAAAAGACAAATAATATAACTCCTACTAATAATTTTATTAATGAGCTTGATTATGATATAAAAAATGGTGCAACAGTTGATGAAATATTAAATGCTTATCCAGAAGTAGAATGAAATATTCAATTAGTAAATGAATTAATATATGATATTAAAAATGGTGCAACTATTGATGAAATTAATAATGCTTATCCAGAGTTAAATTGATGAGAAAAGCAAGTGAAAAATAAGTAATTTATTAAAATAAATATAAATAAATATAAAAAACTTTCCTACTAAATTTGATTTTACTTATATTTTAATCAATTATAACGATTTTTACTTACAAAATAAATTTGACTTTTTCTATCAAATTAGATATAATTTAAGCACAAAGTCTAGGTTATAAAATAAATCCTAGATCCTCCCTACTTAATTGTAGGGCAATTAAAAAAGAAGAATTAAAACAAATGTTTAATTCTTCTTTTTATTTCTATAAAATCAATTTCATTAATTTTTCATATTTTTTTAATAAATCTTTTTTTATCTATAGTTTTAAATTGGGATAATGTTACAAAAGATATTTTATTAAAATATCTTTCATCAAGTTTATAATAAAACTCTGAATCTTTTCATTTTGTAGTCATAGAAACTATTAAATAAACAGCTCAAATTCTATTAAGTACCAAAACTGGTCTTCTAAAACTTTCTCACTTTCAAAAAGATTCACTTTTAATATTTTTTCATATTGAAGCCCACCATATCTCTGATTCTTTAAAATAAATATTATCAGTATTTTTATCATGAATTTCTTTTTTTAATTCATTCCATTTATCAAAAATTTCTATTTCCATTCTTTATATTTAAAAGCTAATTTTAGGAGAGCTTTTAATTCATAATAATATAACTAAATATAAATTTTTGTAAAAAAATTTTAGAAATTTAATACGGATTTAATGTCTTGTTTATGAGATAAAAATTGATATAATGAGATGAATTTATAATTTAATTTTTTTATTATGGAAAACAAAAAATCAAATTGAAAAATTTGGAGATTAACAAAAGTTTTATACTTCATAATTACATTACCTTTAGTCTTATTATGAGCTTGAACAATTTTATCTTCACAAGAAACATATAATTGAGGTATTTGGATTAATGATTATTACATATGAAGTTTATATATGATTTTATTTCTAATATCATATATTTTATCAACTGATTTTATTAGAAGAGTAATTTCATATATAAATAATTGAACTTTTAATTGATTTATTCCCTATATTAAAATATTAAAAAGATTTTTCATAATAATTATATTAATTTTATGAATTACTTTAATTACACTAGTTTCATTAAGTAATAATTTTAAAAAGACAAATAATATAACTCCTACTAATAATTTTATTAATGAGCTTGATTATGATATAAAAAATGGTGCAACAGTTGATGAAATATTAAATGCTTATCCAGAAGTAGAATGAAATATTCAATTAGTAAATGAATTAATATATGATATTAAAAATGGTGCAACTATTGATGAAATTAATAATGCTTATCCAGAGTTAAATTGATGAGAAAAGCAAGTGAAAAATAAGTAATTTATTAAAATAAATATAAATAAATATAAAAAACTTTCCTACTAAATTTGATTTTACTTATATTTTAATCAATTATAACGATTTTTACTTACAAAATAAATTTGACTTTTTCTATCAAATTAGATATAATTTAAGCACAAAGTCTAGGTTATAAAATAAATCCTAGATCCTCCCTACTTAATTGTAGGGCAATTAAAAAAGAAGAATTAAAACAAATGTTTAATTCTTCTTTTTATTTCTATAAAATCAATTTCATTAATTTTTCATATTTTTTTAATAAATCTTTTTTTATCTATAGTTTTAAATTGGGATAATGTTACAAAAGATATTTTATTAAAATATCTTTCATCAAGTTTATAATAAAACTCTGAATCTTTTCATTTTGTAGTCATAGAAACTATTAAATAAACAGCTCAAATTCTATTAAGTACCAAAACTGGTCTTTTAAATTCTTCTCATTTTCAATTACTTTCAAATCAAATATTTTTTCATAATGAAATGTACCAAACTTCTCTATGTTTTGGATAAACATTTTTACCTTTAGAATCTATATATTTTTTTAAATCATTCCATAAATCAAAAATTTCATTC
The DNA here is from genome assembly GCA_937864995.1 of uncultured Candidatus Altimarinota bacterium. Taxonomy (GTDB): domain Bacteria; phylum Patescibacteriota; class Gracilibacteria; order BD1-5; family UBA6164; genus JABWCI01. The sequence goes on from CALMDL010000158.1 coordinate 7,893, forward strand.
TCCATATTTATTTATTAAAAACTAAATTTGGAGAGCTTTTAACAATATTTATCTTTTTTTAATTCAACCCCTTCATACTCAACTGAATCTTAAGCGTCTTTTCATCGATATTTAGTACTTTTACAACTACACTTTGACCAACTTCAAGCACTTCTTTTGGATCTTTTATAAATCTATCTGTGATTTGAGATATGTGAACAAGTCCATCATTTTTTGTACCTATATCAATAAAAGCTCAAAACGCAAGTACATTTCTAACTACTCATTTCAAAATAGTACCTTCTTTTATTTCTTTCACATCTACTTTTGATGTAGCTTTTTGGTGTGCAGAATTTACTCTTTTTTCAGCACCTATTTCTTTATAACTTTTAATTATAAATTCAATAGTTGTTTCATTTGCATCTTTATAAAGACTCAAAATAGTATCTTTGTGTTTAGTAAAATCAGAAACTTTTAAATCATTTTCTACTATATATTTTGCTAATTCATATTGATCTGGATGTATATCACTATTATCAAATTTTTCATTACTTTCTGGTACTCTCAAAAATCAGATTGCTTGTTCATAAGCCTTTGCACTCAATTGTTTTTTAAGCTCAATTCTTGATTTGTATGGTCTATTATTATAGATTTTTTTTGCAGTTTTTTTATCTATTCCAGAAATATAATTCAATACATAACTTGATGCAGTATTTACATTTATACCTATATCGTTTACAGTATCTTCAACTACAAATCACAATTTTTCTTCTAGTTTCTTTTCTGGTACATCATGTTGATACATACCAACTCCTATACTTCAAACTGGTACTTTAACAAGTTCACTTAGTGGATCTATAAATCTTCTACCAATTGAAACAGTTCATCTATCCAAACTATCAAGTTCTGGAAATTCTTCAGCTGCTGTTTTACTAGCACTATAAACAGAAGCTCCACTTTCATTTACTATATATATGTCTACTTTTGTGATTTCATTTAATAAATCAATTGTTTCATTTACTCAAGTACCATTTCAAACAACTATTACTTTTGGATCTTGTTTTTCTAAAATAAGTTTCAAAATAGCTTTTGCTTCTAGTTTTTTGTGTAAAAATATCTTTTCAAATGATAGTGGATTACCAAATTCATCTAAAATAGCCATCTTACAACCAGCATTGAATCATGGATCTATAGCAAGTATTTTTTTACCATATTCTGGTTTTGTCATAAGCAATTTAGAAAGATTACTTTTAAATGTTTCTATTGCTTCATCTTCTGCTATTTCAGATAGATTTCATCTCACTTCATTTTCAACAGATGTAAAAAGTGCATCATACCCTTCTTTAAATCAAGCTTCTAATTCACTTATAAAAGGATATTTTGTTTTTAATATTCTAGCATAATGAAATGCAATTCATTCATAAGTTTTAGGAGAATCTTGAATTTTTACATTTAGTATTCATAAATTTTCTCACCTATTTAAAGCTAAAACTTGATATGGTTTTATATATGAGATTTTGATAGTATAGTCTTTATAAATATCAAATTTTGGTATTTGATTTCTATCTTTTTCGTTTAATTTTTCTAATGATTTTTCAGTTTTTATCTTTGAAGTTATTTCATTGTACTTAGTCAAAGTATCAATTAAATCTGCTCTTAAATCACTATTAGCAGAAACTTCTGCTCAGATTATATTTATACTTCATTCTATTATTTCTTCTCTAGAATAATCTTTTAGTAGATTTTCAGGGATAATAAAACCATCTTTATTTTTCTTTATTTCATCAGCAACAACTTGAAAACCTTTTTCAATTGCTATCATTGCTTTTGTTTTTTTCTTACTTTTGTATGGTTTATATATTTCTTCAACTTCTTTTAGAGTTTTTGCTTTCAATATATTTTCAAGTAATTCTGGAGTCAGTTTTCCAAGTGCATTTATACCATTTGTTGCAGTTACTTTTGCTTTAAATAGATTTTCTAGTTTCTTTTGTAGTGCTATAATTTCTCTAATTTGGTCTTCATCTAGATTTCAAGTAACTTCTTTTTTATAACGAGCTATAAATGGAACAGTTGATCACTCTTTAACCAAATCTAAAACAACTTTTACTTGAAAATCTTTAAAATTTAAAGCTATTGCAATTTCTTTTATATAATCAACTTCTGGTACAAAATTGTTTACCTCTTGTTCTTCAATTTCTATATTTTCTTCTAAATTATTTTCATTTGTATTTTCCATTATTTTTATTTTTTAAAATATATATCTGTTTTATTTTATAAGTTTAGATTATTTTGCAAGAAAAAAATATAGTAAGAAAATTTCTTACTATATTTCTGACATCATTTTAGGATAATTTGACTCTAAAAAATGAATAACAAACTCTGTTTTTAAAACATAAGTTACAGATTCTTTATATGTATTATTAATTGAAATAATTAAATTTTGATATTCTTTAATTTTTAAATTTATATCAGCTATTTGAGATTTTTTTGTTTTTTTATTTTTCAATTGTTCATTTAAAATAATTATTTGTTTTTCTATTTTTGCAACCTTTAAATCTTTTTGTTTTCTCATATTTCACATTATAACTCATGGATTTAATAAATTTTTATATTGATCTAAAGAAGTCTCACTAGATATATCTCAAAAAACTTCTCATACAACTCTTTTCATACTTCAATTATATCAAGCTGCTAATATAGAATTTAATCAAATTTTGGTATTTTTTGAAGATAAAAGTGTTGTCCAATTATCTCTAATTTGTTGAGGTAATTGATATATTTGGTCATCAAAATGAGCAACTTGCAAACGAAATGTTGTTTTATGATCTCTTGCGGCTTTTGAAAAATTTTCTTCTGGGAAAAATGGTTTATATTTTTCATGACTTTTAAAAAGATTATAAGTTCAAGGCATAATTTGTCATATTCATATAGCTCAAACAGGACTTTTTTGCCAGTTAAATGAATCTTTTCAATTTAATCACAAAGTAGTAAGTGCACGATTAATTTGTGCTAACATTAAATCTTTAATAAGTTTTTTATCTTTCAAAGTTATTCAATCTTTTTCAAAATATTCCATATAATCCATTCTTTCAATTATATTTAAAACAAGAGGAAAACTTTCAGGAATTGCATCTCAAATAGATAATCAAGGTATTGCACTATTGTAAGCTGATACTTTTTTTCAAAATTTAGAATTATAAGATTCTTTCATTGTTTGAAACAAATATGAAAATCATATTTGTCTTGTTTTTTCATTATCTTGTAATTTTGTATATGGAATATAAGAAAAATAACTATATCTTTTTGTAACTCATAAAGTCTTTTCCAATTCTTTTATAGTAGTTACTACTTCTGTAATTTGTGTATGTAATATTTTATGTTTAGATAAATCTTTTTTCTTTTTTGCTTTCTCAACTGCTTTTAAATCAGACTCTTGCTTCTCTAATTCTTGTTTTTTTGACTCTAAACTTGATTTTTTAGTTGAAATTTTTGTATAATCTGGATTTTCTATTGGATATAAAATTGATAATTGATAATTACTTCATCAATCACTACTTGAAATATTGTATTCTGTATTATATCAATTTGATTTTGGAGTTGGTGTAAGTGAATAATTAATCCCCGATTTAGTTAATTCTATTGATGTACTATCTGGATTTTTTGAAGGAATAGGTAGATATACTATTTTTCAGTTTGATCAATTTATTTTTTGATGATATGTAATCAAAAATGCTTTTCATGCATTATTTCAAACTATTGAAACTTTATGTTCATCTAAATATTCTTTTGATATTTTAGATAATAAATATAAATCTATTCTCTCTCTTTTTTCTACTTTTTCTTTTTCACTTAATCATAATTTAGATAACAAAGTGTCTATCCAATCTTTTGTTTCCTTTTGTACATTTTTAAGTTTATTTTCATTTTTTCTTCTTTCATATTCTGCTAAAATTTCTTGTGACAAACCTTTTGGAGTAACTGTTTTTGAATCTGAAGCATTTGATTTAGAAGTTATTTCTTCACTAAACTTTAAATCAAAATCTCATGAATAATTATTTTTAACCAAAATTCA
>CALMDL010000159.1 GCA_937864995.1 uncultured Candidatus Altimarinota bacterium
TATACAAAAAAATTTCTTTTAATACAATGAGGTTGTGATAGTTTTTGTACATTTTGTCTTACTGTAAAGAAAAGATGATGACATTATTATAGAGACAAAGATGATATAGTAGAAGAAATTCTTGAATTTGAAGTTTCTTGATGAAAAGAAGTTGTTTTAACTGGTATAAATCTATCTGCATGGTGATTATCAGATACCAATCAAGTTTGAAAATCTCGTTTTGCAGAACTTCTTGAATATATTCTTGAAAAAACAACTATTCCTAGGATAAGAATCAGCTCTATGTGACCTGAGTTTATAGATGATAAATGTTTAGAATTATTTAAAAACACTAGAATATATCCTCATTTTCACTATTCTGTTCAATCTGGATCTAGTGAAATATTAAAATCAATGCATAGACACTACGATGGTAAATATATGAGAGATTTACTTATAAAAACTAAAAATTTAAAAAGAGAAGATGGTGTTGAAGTAAGTATTTGAGCTGATTTAATTGTAGGATTTCCATGAGAAAGTGAAGAAAATTTTATGGATACATACAATTTAGTTGCTAACTGACTTATTACAAAAATACATGCATTCCCTTTTTCAGCACATACTTTATGAGAAAGTGTTCCTGCTTGAATGTTTCCAAATCAAGTAAATGACAAAGTAAAAAAAGAAAGGATGTGGGAACTTGAAGCTATTTGAGACAAAATAAGAGATGAGTTTATAGATAGAAATATATGAAAAACATTTGAAGTATTAATAGAAAGTGTAAAAGAAGAAAACTGAAAAATAAAATGGAAAGGTTGGACACAAAATTATATAGAAGCTGACGAAAAAACTTTTGAGATAACAACTTGAAATATTAAAAGAAATGAAATAGTAAAATGAATATTAAAATAACAAAGACCAGGGAAAATCCCTAGTCTTTTACATGCATTCAACCATGAATCCTAAATTCAAGCTCAACAACACTTGATTCATTTCCAGAATCAACATGAGTTTGAGCCAAAGATGGATCATTTGTGACACATATTACTTCTCCCTTGCTGTTTTTTGTAACTGCAATAAAAGCATCTTTCCTGGAACAAAATTCTGTTCCAATCATTGCTCTCATTGCTTCAAATTCAACAGGTTCAACATCATGCAATTGAAAAAGTTTCATTTTTTGTCCCTCTTTTTTAGTTTAGACAATAGAAGTATAAATATTTAATAATAATAGTCAATGACTTTTTACACAAGTATAATAATAAGTTTAATAATAGATTTAATAACTAAATATTTAGCATTAAATTTACTAAATAAAAAAATAGAAATAATATGAGATTATTTCTATTTAGAATATTTTGAAAATACTTGAATAGCATTTTCAATGCAATTACCATTTATTAAAATAATAACTATTATTTTGATAATATGAATTTTTTATTATTATTTTAAAGAAGAAAAAAACAAAAAAAATAAACTTATAGATTTAGGTTTTTGATTAATTATTTGATGAGCTATTTGAAATTGATTTGAAAGAATATTTAATTCAAAAGTAATTGATTTTATTTGAGTTAAATACTTTTCAATATTTAATATGGCAGATGTTTTTATAAGCATTTGAGCAATAATTTATGGAATATATATTTTAAAAAATAATAAATAATTATGTTTTTAGCACCTAGAAAACAAAAAATTTCTGATATAATGATAAATTCAATTTGAGCATTTATTGCATGAATTATTTGAAGTATAATATTGATAGTAATAACTTTTATGATTTCAGATTTTCTTGATATAGTTTCAACATTTGAAGCAAATGATTTATGAATAAAAACAAGTCCAATGTTTCCTATAATAATATCATTATTAACTCTACTTTGAACTACTATTGCTTCATTTTTATCATATTATATTATCACTCTTACTGATCCTGAAAAATATAAAAGAAGCTTAGTTATATTCTGACAATTAGCATTTTTACAATTTATTACATATTTATTTATAAGTCCTATTTATGTATATATGTGACTTATGGATTATGATAATATAATGATAATATATATATTTCATGTATTGATAATTATATTTTGAACTAGCTTAATATTAGAAATATTTAATAATTACAGATATATATTAATTTGATTTTATGGTAGTTTTATATGATTATTTGTAAGTATACTTTTTACTCTTTTTATATTTAACTCATTTTGAAGTTGATATGCAAAATTAATAATGTTAACTTTATTATTACCAATAATAAACTTTACTACAATTTTTTTAAAACAAATATTTGAATTATCATATTACTCTTATTATAGCTATACTTCTCTTGATCCATTATGAGATATTTTTTATCAAATTGAATTAGAAGAAAATGATAAAGCAAAAATTGAAGAAGAAAAAAATACTATTTAATTTCTAAAATAAAAATAAATGTTAGATATTGCAAAACAAACTATAGATTTTTATATGAAAAATCTACAAACACCTAAAATATATGATTTAAAAATAGAAAATAACCCTCTAATAAATCAAAAAATATCAGTATTTATTACTCTTTATTATAAATGAGAAATTAGAGGTTCCGCATGAAACATAAAAGAAATAAAAGATAATTGAGTAGCAGAAATAATAGAAAATACGATACATGCATTGACAAAAGATGATAGATTTAGTCCTGTTAATCTAAATGAAGCAGCTGATTTAAAAATAAGAATTGATAGAATTTCTTCTAGAGAAATATTAAAGGAAAAATCAATTAAACAAATTGAGCCTACTATATCTTGAGTTATAGCTATAAAAAAAGATTATTCAAAAATGGCATGTATTTTACCAAATATAAATCCAAAATTACTAACTTGAGATGATTTTATACCTGTACTAAAAGAAAAATTAAATGAAAAAGAATTTAAAGAAACAGATTATATAATTTATGAAATAAAAACTGAAGTTGAAACTAGTTATTAAAACAAATAAAAAATCCCTTTAAAGGGATTTTTTATTTGTTTTAATTTGAAAATAATTTAGGAGGTGAAGTTTGAATTTTTGAATCATATTCTATTACAAATGCTCATTTGTTATATTTACATACTCAAGGAGTAATTTCAATACAATTAGTTTTTCATCTTCTAATGTAATTTAAATCATAAATCATTGCCTTTTCAAAATTAGAATCATTTCATGTTATTTTTTTTCATCATGGTAATATATAATCTCAACCAGCTAATATTGCTCACCCAATAGTATTTCTAGTAAATAAACTTCACTTCATATATAATTGATTATTTAGTTCTATACTTCTTGATGTACTATCTGATGTATATGGAATTCAAGAAGTATTAGCACTTATAAATCATCAATCTGCATAAATTGTAGCATTTATTTTGCTTACATTTGATGTTACATAAATGTTTCATTTATTTATATAATCTGAATTAGTATTATAATTATCTCTTAACACTATAATTCATAATTTTTTTCAAGAATTATTTAAATCTCAATTAATAATTACATTACCATCTTTAACAACAAGTGTTTCATATCAACTTATTTCTCAAGATAAATTAATATCTTCTCAAACTATATATTTTACTCAATTAACTATTTGATTATTAGTCATGTTTTTTATTTGAGTAAATGCATTCTTTCTTATAGTAGCTCTGGTTTCTGATTTAGATATATCAGAAAAATTTTTCTCTTGACCTGTAAAATCAGATTTACCAGATCATTGTAATAATCATATAACTTGAACTCATAAAAATACATTTCAAGTTTCATTTTTTAATGATATTGGTGTTTTATCCGTTCATGATTCATTAGCTGATAAGATATATGAAACTGTTTTTCATCAAATTAAATATGAAATAACAATAGTAGATATATCACTATTATCAGATATTTGTATTCATGGAATAGAAAAAGATGTTGCTGTTGTAGATGTATTTAATCTACATGTAAAAATTGGACTTTTAGTATTTAATCAAGTTATATTTGAAACAGATTGTACCTCAGAATTTGATAAATCTGTTGCTCTAATATCATTTTTAAAATTTAATAATGTTGTTGAAATTCAAATTGCAGATGGTATAGGATTTACTTGTAATTTATATTTTAAATCTGTTCAATATTCAGGTAAAGAATCCCAAGTAACTCAATTATCATCAGATGCTAATAACTCTCAAACAAATAATTTATTAAAAGTATTAGTTCAAATATTTGAAACAAAATAATCTGATGTTGATCATATATCTACATAATCATCATTCCAGTCATTTAATCTAATTTTAAATCTATTTAAAAATACTCAAGGAGCAAATGATTTTACTCTAAAGCTAACTTCTCACAATGAATTTGTATTTGTTCAATATGAATATTCAATTATAGAATCATCTCATGATGGATTAATTCAAGACATATTGTTTTTTATAGTTGAACATCAAGTATATCAAGTACAATCTTGATTAACAAAATCTAAAGCTTTATTATATATAGGATTATTAAACTTATCTTTTAAACTTAATGTATAAATATAATAATCTGAATTATTTGCATATTTATTATTTGTTTCATTAACACTTATAGTAGTTTTTATTGGATCAATATCACCAGGATAATTATTAAAATTTATAACCTTTTCTGAATAATTTCAATACTTATCAACTGCTTTAATATATAATTCTTTTGCTCAAGAAGTGGTAAAAAAATCATTTATCGTAGCATCTAAATTAGAAGATCAAACAAAACTATCATACACTATATCTCAATTAACTTTTACTAAATAATTAATTTGAGAAGTACAATTAGATGTTGTTTTTTCATAGAAATTTATTTTTAAAGTATCTTCATTTGCCTTATACTTATATGAATTTCAAGAAAGTAAATTAGAACCTTTAAAAACTGATATTACAGGAGCAGTTTTATCTATATGATTCATAGTATAGTTAAAATTTTTAACATTATGTGCATAATCACGTATAGACAATGTTCCTGTACTTCAATTATCTTCTTCACTTGTAAATGTAATACTTTGATTCATTGAAGGATTACATCAACTAAAATTATCAGAAGTACAAGTTGTTTTTAATATAACTGATGTATTTGTACATGAAATTGGAAAATCTGTAATTAATGGGGAGTTAATATGAATTTTCATTTTTTGTTCACCATCATACAAGTTTGAAGGAATTATTGTAAAATATGAATAACTAGCAGGTGTTGTATAAGAAGAAGTTGATTGCTTGTTTCTAATTTTTATTTTAAATCAATTAAATTCATGATATCATGCTTTTGTTATTCTAAATTTAAAATTTATAGGATATGGTGATAATTCTCAACTTTTAACTCAAATTAAAGTATCAGAATAAACATCTGATCATGATTTTGATAATTCAATGAATTCTGAAGTTCAAGTATCAAGAGAAATATCATATCAATTTATATAATCATAATGTTTATTATTAAATTCATCATATAGATACATTGTTACTGAAAATGTATCTCAAATATTATATCAAACATCATTTGATGATTTTGAAAATCAATAAATAATTGAATCTCATGATCATACATAATCATTTGGAATAACATAAAGCGGAGAATATTGATTAATTGCAGTTGTATCAAATTTGTCTCAAGTATTTAAATTCTCAACAGCTAAATAAAATGTAATTTTTCACACTTTTGTTAACTTTAATCATTCTTTAACTCATATTCTAATTTTTTTAGATGTATTATTTAAAACCGTTAAATCAATAATATCGTCTAAAACTGTTTGTGTTATTGTATCTGAAGTAACTTTATAATCATTTGCAACTTTAATAGTTTCTGAAAATAAATCTTTTACTGGCTCTCAATCATACTTATAAGAAAGAGTATATTTATATTTTGTGTTTACTGATCATACATCTAAATAGTCTTCAAATCAAAAGTTAAAATTAGCAGATCAACCTGCTTTTAAATAAATATGAGAAATACTATAATCATTTGATACTTTAAAATTATCAATTACAAATTGACTATTATGTTTTACTGTTCAAGATAAAAAATAATATGGATTTGGACTAAAATATGAAATAGCCATATAATTTGAATCATGACATAAAGAATTAGTACATACATTTTTTAAACGAAAAGTATTTGAATCTTGTCTATATTCAACAATATTCCATAATAAATCACTTAACTTATTTTTTTTAGTTCAGATTGGAAAACCACTATGAATATCATCAATAACATCTTTGAAATTATCATAAAGATATTCTTTTCAATTATCATAAGTTTCATCAATATAAGTTATTCATCATGATTTATGGGCAATATAAAATCTTGTATTTATATCCAATAATTGTCAAAATGTTACATTTTTATCATAAATACTTCATGTTCATCAAGCAAAATAATTTTTAATAGTAAATTCTGCTCAACCATAATATGTTTCATAATCTTGTAATTTTAAATTAAGATAATCTGATAAATTAGAAACTGATTTAATATCAGTTTCTGTCATAAAATATCAATTATCAGTTTTATTTAATTCTTTTAATTCAGTCCAATAACATTGAGAGTTATTACAAACATATGGATAATTATATCCAGCTTTAGCAATTGTAAAAAAAGACAAAAAAAGAAAAAATAAAACAATTTTAAAAAATTTCATATTTTTAAATTAATAAACAATAAAATTTCAGAATAAATTATTATTCTGAAATATATTTAAATTATTCTGAAATGTCTCCAAGAGGTGGAACATTATCAACTTCTACAACAGTACAACTTTGAGTTCATGAAATGTAATCAGCTCATTGTCTTCAGCTATTTCATCATACATTTCATCCTGCAGAAACTTTTGTATATCATGGTTCGCAATCCGTACGAATTAAATAATAAGCAACTTCTGTAGCTCTTAATCAATTACATGCTCTAGTTCCATCAGTTTTCCATGATTCACAAGTAGTAACCATACAAGGCATATCTATAACAGATTTTTTACAAATATAATCTGGATTTGCTTCAACTGAAGTTAATGAAACTCAATTAAAAACGTAAAAATAATATCAAATTCAAACTCCTAATACAAGAGATGATAACGCAACAACTACTTTTTTCATAAACAAAAAATTATAAATATAAAATATTTTAAAATTAATTAATTATCTTTTAAATGATAAAAAGGTAATTCTACTAATCAACCAACATCTATCACTCTATGGCCTACATTTGACCAAACTCAAGTTTCTCTATCAAGGGACCACCGAGCTGGCCACCTTAAAAAATTATTTCATGTAAGAAAATCAAAATCAATTGGATATGGACTTTCTGACTCATTAGAATATTTAACAAGATACTCCATATCAGCATCAGTAATTGGTCAATAAATTTTATCATAGTTTTCATATAATTCTTTCATATGATAAACTTGGTTTTGTAAAATTATTGGATTTGAAGATTTAGTAAATAATTCTTTTTTACTTTCTTTATCAATTATTTGTATATAAGGCATACCAAAAGTTTTCATTATATTTCAAACATATCAGTAAACTGGTTCAAAAGTATCATTTTCAAGCAAATTATCCATATTTGACCATTTTGTAAAATGGTATAAATATACATCAAAATCAGATTTTGTATATTTTGTACCATTTTCATAATATAATCAATCCTTTGGAATAAAATATTTAGATAAATCTGTTTCAAGCAAAAAATAATTTCATTTCGTAAAAGTCATTTCAGTTCCTTTTGTGATACTTAAAACTTGATTTGGTTTATTTAAAACAAAATCTATTGTAATTTTTTTTGAGTCAACTGGAAAAAAATAATCATTTAAACTATAATTACTAAAAGAATCTGAATATCATAATAATGAAGTTTTAAATCTTAAGTGTGTAAATGGAAATACATCAAATGTAAATTTATATGTTCAATCAGATTTTGAAATAATTTTATTATCTTGATCATTTAATAATTCAATTTTAGCTCAAGACAAAGGATTTCAATCATTATCAACTATTTTTCAATAAACTTCTAATGTAATCTTTTTTTCACAATTATTGAAATCTAGACATCATTTATCTCTAGTTATTTTAGCATTATCATAATCACCTATAAAATCATATAAATATGCAAGTAATTCAGTATTCTCTTGTCATATAAATTGTGACTTTTTTAAGTCTCAAATCAAATTAAAAACATTTATTTGACTTGAAAAAACATCATTTAAAGTATCTGTTAAAGGATGAACCATATCTCATTCATAAATTACTCTTGATCATCACTTAGAATTATATCATCAAAAAATTAAATTATTTTTATATGAAGAATATATATCTAAAATTGCTAAATTTTTATTAACTTCATCATTAAATGTTTCTTGATTTTTATTAAAATTATACGGTATATAAAGTGTACTACCAGTTCCCTCTTTAATAGCTATAGAAAATTTTTCATTTATTGGATCTATAGTAACTCAAGAAAAAGTTTTAAAATCTAGAAGAAAATTTTTAAAAGTAGCATATTTTTCTGGATTAATTCATATTTTATCATAATTATCTTTATTTAAAATATCTTTAATCTTCAATCATAAATGGGTATCAGAATCTCAATAAAGAATTTCATTTGTATTATCTTTATTAGTTACAATATTTTCATTTTTATTCATTGAAAATAAAACAAATAAAAAAATTCATATAGATAATAAAATTAAAAACAATAACACTTTTTTAACCATATTTTTATATAAGTAAATAAGCTATAAAAATTATAGTTTTTATATAAATAATACAAAATAAAATAAAAAAATCCCTTTAAAAGAGATTTTTTTATTTTATAATATATATTAACCACATACAGTAGCAGGTGCAACTGGATTTCAATTTATAATAATTAAAGCAGTTCCAGCTCATGCAACAGCTCATGCAGGAGTACAAGCTCATCTTTGAGCAGTTATAGCATCTGCAGCAACAGCAGTTACATTTGTATTAGTAGCAATTCATATTTCAAGTCTTAAACCATCTGTACCAGAATCAGCAATAGCTCTAGCAGATAAATTTCAAGTATTTTCAAATGCAGTAGATAATTCATAAGTACCATAAAGTATACCATTTGAATCTGCACTTGTTATATATGCAAATCAACAATCAACAGAACCAGCACCACCATTATTACATGGTTGAGCATGTTTAGGATCTTTTGGAAAATTTTCTAAATAAGGTCTAACAGAAGTTATAAATGTATCTGCATGTGGATATTCAGATAAATCTTGATAAACTTGTTCAACTGATGCTTTCAAAGCATTAAGAGAAGTAATTCTAGTAGAATCTCTTGCTTTTTGGATTTGAGATGTATATATAGAAACAGCTCATGTAGCAAGAATACCAATAATAGTAATAACAACTAGTAATTCAATCAGTGTAAAAGCTGATTTTAATTTTTGTAATTTCATAATACAAAATTATTATTAAATAAAACAAGCAAATTGTATATTATTTTATTAAAAATATCAACTCAAATAGATAAAAATATCTTTACTATTAATCTTTATAATGTATAGCATTAACAGGACAAGCACTTATTGCATCGTCAATTCAAACAGCATTTGAAGTATCCATTCAAGCTTTTGCAAATGCTTTTCATTCATCATCTAAATCAAATACATCTGAACATATTGCTACACATGCTCCACAACCAATACAAGTTTCATTTACATAAGGCACTTTAACTTCTGACATAAAATTTAATTTTAAAATATAATTTAGTTTATGTATAATATATTTTATTAAAAAAAATACAAGGTAAAAATTACAATAAAATTATAATCTTTACCATGTATTTTTATCCATATTTATGGTCAGCCAAAATTTTTGTATTCCTTAGTGAGGAATTTTTATGATATTCCGTTTTTCTTTCTGAAAGAATTAACCCTCATAGAAAAAACTTCTAAGAATTACCATATTACTAATATTTGTAAGGAAAATTAGTTTGACGTGCCACCAATAAAATAGACACTTATATTATAATAAAATTGTATTTACTTGCAAAATATATATAATAAAAATTGAATATTTTATATAAAAATTAATTGAAAATGTTTAAATATAACATCATAGAGAAGCCAAGTTTTGATATAAATGAAAAAATTATTGACACTATATTTAATATAATTTGAAATATAGTTAATATACCTCAAAAATGAACCCTAAATATAGTGTTTTTAGATGATAATAGTATACAAAATTTGAACAAAAATTATAGAAATATAGATAAAACAACAGATGTTTTAAGTTTTCACTATTTTGATAATTTTAATGATTTAAAAGAAGATGATATTGCCTGAGAAATGGTGTTTAATGAGAACAAAATTTTAATACAGGCTATAGAGTATTGACTTTGAAATGAAAAAGAATTTTATAAACTAATAATTCACTCTATTTTACATATTTTATGATATGATCATGAATTAGACAATGAATATGAAATTATGCAAGCTTTAGAAGATAAAATATGGTTAGAACTATTTTGAAAATAAGAAAAAATTATTAAAATAAAATCATAATAATTAAATAAAAACAAAAATATATGCAATATAAAATACCTGTACAAATCGAAAATGAAGATCCAATACTTTTATGACTAAGCTTAAGACAATTAAGTATTGTAATGATTTGATTTTGAATTTGATATTCTATTTTTAAATCACTTGCTCCAATATGAGTAGAAATTGCTGCAATTCCAGCTATTACAATAGCTGCTACTTGATTAATAATAGCAATTTTTAAATATTCTGAAATGACATTTATAGAATTTTTATTAGCTTTTATAAGATATAAAGTAAATATTGATAATAGAAAATGGGTTAAATGAGTAGATAGTTATTCATTAATGGATATTTGATTTATAAGTAATATTGAAAATAAAATAGATAATAAAGTAGATTTTCAAGATAAAATAAATAAAATGAAAGAAATGGAAGACAAATTAAATAAAATTTAGTTTTTAAAAAAATAAAAGTGCCTATAAAAACAAATAAAAAAGAACATCCTGATAGTTCAACTCAAAGATATTTACCTTTTTCAAGTATTAAAGAAAATATTATTATAATGAAAGATGGTAGTGCTAGATTAGTTGTAAAATGTTCTACAATAAATTTTTTATTAAAAAATACTGATGAACAAGATTCTATTATAATTAGTTTTCAAAGATTTCTAAATTCTCTTGATTTCCCTATTCAAGTTTTAGTTAGATCAAAAAAGTTGGATATTGAAACTTATTTATCAAATTTAAATGATAAAGCAATGAGGCAAACTAACTCATTATTGCAAAATCAAACTTATGAATATATAGAATATCTAAGAAAATTAATTGAAGTTGCTCAAATAATGAAAAAAGAATTTTATATAATTATTCCTTTTGATAATGATTGAAATAAAAGTGTAAAAGATGATTCATTACTTTGAGTTTTTACTACATTTTGGAAATGAATAAACCAATCTTCTGATTTAGTGTCTCTTAAAAGTCAACTTAGAAATTTCTCAAAATTAAAAAAAGGACTTATATGAAGATATAATTGAGTTAAAACTTGATTAGAAAATATATGAATAAGAGCAGAAATGATGGAGAAACAAGACTTAGTTAATTTCTTAACAGATTACTATAATCCTAGACTTGATAGTTTAGCAAGTGTTTGATCAAACATTGAAAATTACAATTTAACAAATTAATTATGAAAAAATATTTTTATTATTTAGTATGAATTTTCTCCTCTATGCAAACTGCGTTAGCAAATGATGCTTGACTTTTATGAGATTCAATAAGTCAAGAAGAATTAAGAAAATGAGATATTCATACTGATGATATTCCAAATATTATAAAATGAGCTATAGATTTTTGAATGTGAATAGCTTGAACAATTGCTGTTATTTTTATAATACTTTGAGCATTTAAAATTTTATTTTGATCTCTTGAACAAGATAAGACTAAATGAAAAGATACTATTATAATGGCTATTTTCTGATTTGCTATTGCAAGTTTAGCTTGGTTTATTATAAGACTTGTTATTGATAATCTAGGTAAATAAGTTTAACTTTAATTTTAAAAAAATGTCAAATACTATTTATGAATGGAGTTTTTCTGACTCTAAAAATAGAGGTAAATTATGGTATATAATAGCTATATCTGTTATTTTATGACTTGCAATATGGTGAATATTTACAAAACAATACTGATTAAGTTTTATTGTGTTTTTAATTGCATGAATAAGTTTTTTTATTGAAAATAATTCAGCTGAAAATATTGATGTAAATATAACAGAATTATGAATAAGTATTTGAGATTATTTTTATGATTTTTCTACAATAAATAATTTTTCATTTATATATAGCTGAAATAATGCTATATTAATTAGATTAGAATTAAGTAAAAAATGAATTAAAAAAATTGACTTAAAAGTAGATGATCAAATTTGTAGTGATTTAAAAAAAATATTACCAAATTATATTGAAGAACTTAAATGATGAGAACTTACAAATAGTGAAAAACTTATTAATTTATTAAAATTATAAAATGAAAATATTTTTATCTATATTATTTAATGCATTAATATTATTTGCACTTACATATCTATTAAGTGCGAATCCTGAAAAATGAGTTGAAGCTTGAATTATAGTGGAGTGATGACTAAAAACATATATAATTTGAGGAGCATTGCTTTGATTAATTAATGTAACAATAAAACCAATATTAAAAATATTGTCTCTTCCTTTATTTTTTGTTTTTCTATGACTTGTTGCTTTTATAGTTAACTGAGTTGTACTTTGGTTACTTGACTATATTTTTAATAAAATACTAGTTATACCAGGAATATCTTATTCAATAAATTGAGCTGTAAATTTTATAATTGCAGTTGCAATTTTTACAATTTTGAATATGGTTTATTCAATATTATTTTCTAAAAAATAGACAAATGTTAGATATTTTAAAATTTAGCGAAATTATTATTGCTATATTATTAATTTTTATTGTTTTAATACAAAACAAAAATGTTTCTTTGAATTTAAGTGATATGAGCTCATGAATGTGAGAAATAACAAAAAGAGGTCCTGAAAAAATACTTCAAAATGCTACAATAGTTTTATGAGTATTATTTGTAATTAATTCTATAGCATTATTTCTACTTAAATAATTTTTCATTATTTTATGATAACTCAAAAATTTCTTAAACTAAAAAAATACTTATTTTTAATAAGTATTCTATTTTTGTTTACTTCGCTTTTTCATCTTATATATATTTTTTTATATACAGATGCAAAAACAATTCCTGTGAAATGAGGGACTATTTCGGAATGATTAATATGAAATTTTCCGAGTTTAAATCCACTTAAAAATTTATCTTGAAATAATCAATATGTAATTTGATTATTATATAGATCTCTTTTGAAATATGATTTAGAAGAAGATAAAATAGTTTGAGATATTGCTAATTGTGATATAAGCACTCTTGTAAATATAGAGTGTTATATTAATGATGATGCAAAATGGTCAAATTGAGAAAAAATAACAGCAGAAGATATATATTCTACATATGAATTAATAAAATCTACAAATTCAAATATAATTTTAACTTCTTTATTAGAAGGAACAAAGATTGAATACAAAGACAATATGATTGCATTTAAAAATAATAAACAAGATATAAATTTTTTAAATGTGTTTTTTCAACCAATTTTATCTAAAAAAACAATAGATAGTTTATCTAAAGAAAATATTTTTTGAAACTTCCCTACTACAGATTTAGTTTATTCATGAAATTTTAAAATATCAAATGTAAGTTCTGATTTAACATTATGAGTTTCAAAGATAATATTAGATAAAAATGAATATTATGGTAATTGAAACATATCAAAAGTAATAATAAATGTATTCCCAAATATAAATACTTTCTTAAAGAATAAACAATCTGTTAATGTATTTAATGATGATGATAATATAATTTGAGAGTCTGTTCCTAGGCTTCAAAGTAATAAATATACTCTTCCTCAATTTGTTTGATTATTTATAAATCAAAACAAAGTAACAAATTTAGAACTAAGAAACTATATATTTAACAAAATAAATAGTGAAAATTTAATTGAATTGCTTTGAAAAGACAATTTCAATATAGTAAATAATCCATATATTTGAGAAACTAAAATAGAAAAAGAACCAAATATAAAAAACTTTGAATCTATAATGAAATCCTTAGGTTATACAAAAAAATCTAAAAAAATAGAAGATTTAATTCCTGAAAAAGAAATACCTAAAGTTGAAGAAGTTAAAGAAGAAACTAAAAATACAACAGAAATAAAAGATGAAGATTTAGATATTGCAAAATTTCAAAAAGAATCTGAGATCATAGTAAAACCTACTTATGTAGAAAAATATAACTTTGTTACAAAAGAAGATATATTATTAGAATGAGTTTCTACATCTGAAGTTGAAGAAATTTATATAAATGACTATAAATTATCTGACTATAAAAAATGAGATACATCTTTTTTTTACAGATTAAAAACTTCAAATTGAAACTTTAAAGAATGAAGAAATAATTACAAAATTTATTTTGTAATATGATGAAAAAAAGTATTTAAAGAAGAAATAAATTTCTTATTAAATACTAATAAAGAAATACTAAATTCTCAAGAAAAAGCATTTGTAAAAGATCTTTACTTAGCAGATTTAGAGGCTAAGGCAAAACAAGAAGAACAAGCTAAAGAAGAGCAAGCAAAAAAAGAAAATGAAGAAAAAAAGGAAATAACAAATATTAATCAAGAAGAATTTGAAAAAGTAAATAAACTAGACGAAAATATATATTATGATAAAGATTTAACTCCTTTTACATTAAGATTATATTACTTAAATACTGAAAAAGCATTAGATGACACAGCTAATTTTATAAAAAATTCACTAAAAGAATTATGAATAGAAATAGAATTAGTTCCTTTTGATTTAAATAATGTTGCAAAAGTACTAGCAAATAAGGATGATTATGATATGATATTAACTTGAGTTAATTTATGATATTTTGATTTTAATATATTTCCTTATTTTCATTCTAGTCAATCAAAAAATTGATATAATTTTGGTAATGTTAAAAAAACTAGTTTAGATATATTATTAGAAGATTTAAAATCAAATATTTTAAGTGATGAAAAAATAAAAGAAAATCAAATTAAAATATTAGAAATATTAAAAGAAGAACAAGTAATTAAAACTTTATATACGCCTAAAATAAACTTACTTGTTGATAAAAATTTAAAAAACAAAGAAATGTATGAAAGCTTACCAAATAAATACTTAAGATCATATATTTTAAATTCATCTTATATAAAAGAAGATAAAATTATAAATTTTGAAAATAAAAGTATAGTTAACTTCTTTAAATTTATATTAAAAAAATTGTATGAATAATGATATAAAAGAGAAAATAATACTACCAGCTCGGAAAACTATTAGAGATGATACAAAAATCAAAAAATTTTATATTTTTCCTTGACTACTATCTATTATTTTCTTAACTGCTCTTCTTGTATATCAAGCTATATATACATATGTTGTGATTTTTTGAAATAACCAAGATGAAATTCTTAAAAAATTGTTATATTTTTTAGAATCAGATTACTGATTTGAAGCAGTTATAATATGAATACTTTTTATTATTATATATTTCTTATCAATACCTATATTTGAATGATGATTAATAAAATATATTGATTTAAAAAATAAAGGTACTCCTATATCTTGAAGTGAAGCTTTTTGACAATGATTATACAAGTTTTTACCATTATTTGAATACAATAATGTATTTTCAGAATTTAAAATAATAAGTATATTAAACTTTTATTTATTTTCTATAAGATTTATTTGAATAGAATATATCATGGTAATAAATTACATATTTTTAATAGTATTTACAATATGAATAATATTAAATATACTATTTGTATATTCTAAATATGCTATAGTTTTAAATAATAAAAATGTTTTTCAATCTATTTGAGAATCATCAAAAATAAGTATTTTAAACCTAAAAAGAACAACAAAATTATATTTTTTAATATTCTTTTTAAACCTAAGAGTAATAATAAATTTTATAATATTCCTCTTTTTCCCTATTATGATATTTGTTGTTATTTGATTAATAACAACTAAGTTTCTATTAATAATAGCTGTTACAATTCTTTGAATAATATTTATATGATTAATACTTGCTTTATGATATTTAACTGCTGTTTTAGAAGTATTTAAAACATCATTATGGTATTATGCATATGAAGAAGGTAAAAAATATTTAGAAGACTAAAAAAACGACTTAAAAGTCGTTTTTTTATTTATAATCTAAATAATATTTTTTATAATAAGATATAACTCATTCAAAATTTTGAAAAACTAAATCTTCATTTCAAACTCATAACTCAACAGGATTAACTTTTAGTGAAATAAATCAATTATATGCTGTTGTTTTAAGTTTCATTAAAAAACTTTCTAAAGGCAAATTTGAAATTCATCATCATGCATTTCAAGGTAATAATCAATCTTTATCACTTAAATAAATATTTTTAATACTAGTTCAAAGAATTTTATGAGCTTTAATTATATCAACTCATGAACTTCAATCTAAAATTGATAAATCAAGAGATGTATCACCTGTAATTTTTTTAATATCAAGTAATGAAGAATTTCTATACTTTGGAATAACAAGTAACAAAAATTCTGGCTCAACGTTTTTAATTGCAATTGAAATTTTATTTTCCTTTTTTATTTTTGATAATTTTTTTGAAAACCAAGATGAATTCAAATCCTTAAAATATGGGGGTGAAAAATTTACAACTTGGGCTCACAAAATTTTAGATAAGGAAATTATTTTATCAATTGTATCTTCATCTAATCACTTAGAAGAAACCGTAATTGATAAAACTTTAACTCATATTGAATCTGATAGTCATTTAATGTAGTTTTCATCCCAAAGATCATAATTATCATTTGCTAATGACAAATCAATACCATCAAATCATGCTTTTTTTGCGAATAAAAAAGTCCTATGAATTCAATATCAATCTAAAGATGAAGTAGATAATAATATCACTTTTAAAAAAAATTAATATATAATATATTTAAATATTAACATATATTTAAAAAATTGTAAAAAATAATACAAAAAAACTCCAACTTAGTTAATACTAAATTAGAGTTTTTACTATTCTTAAATGGTGGGTGATATAGGATTTACCCACAAGGGGCATAAACTTCTCATCCAAAACATAAAAAAACTCCAAATTAGTTAATACTAAATTAGAGTTTTTACTATTCTTAAATGGTGGGTGATATAGGATTCGAACCTATGACCCCCTGCTTGTAAGGCAGATGCTCTCGCCAACTGAGCTAATCACCCGGGGTATAATCAAAAATGGTGCTCGAGGCAGGGATCGAACCTACGACCTTTGGCTTAGAAGGCCACTGCTCTTCCGCTGAGCTACTCGAGCATATAAAAATATACACGGCAAATTCATAAAAAAATTGATATCAAGATCTTGGCAGCTACCTACTCTTGCACATCTACGAGATGCACTACCATTAGCACGAGTTGGCTTAACTTCTGTGTTCGGGATGGGAACAGGTGTACCTCAACCGTTATAACTACCAAGAGCCTAATATCAATATTTAAATTGTTTATTTCGCTCAATAATCTGAATACTTAAAGTTAGTTAATCAATATCTTCAATAAATAATTGAGAATATAGTAATAAAATCCATTCGTCCGATTAGTATTGCTCGGCTGAGAATATCGCTATTCTTACACCTGCAACCTATCAACCATGTAGTCTCCATGGGGACTTATTGCTCTAGGCAGAGAAATCTAATCTTAAAGTAGGCTTCCCACTTAGATGCTTTCAGTGGTTATCCCTTCCGAACTTAGCTACTCGGCAATGCCAGTATACCTGACAACCGATACACCAGAGGTTCGTCCATTCCGGTCCTCTCGTACTAGGAACAGATCTCTTCAAATTTCTAAACGCCCACAACAGATAGGGGCCAAACTGTCTCACGACGTTCTGAACCCAGCTCGCGTACCGCTTTAAATGGCGAACAGCCATACCCTTGGGAGCTTCTCCACCCCCAGGATGCGACGAGCCGACATCGAGGTGCCAAACCGCGTCGTCGATGTGAACTCTTGGACGCGATC
>CALMDL010000160.1 GCA_937864995.1 uncultured Candidatus Altimarinota bacterium
AGTTTAGATAATTCTTGAGCTTTAGATACTCAAACATCAACTTGAACAGTTACTTGAAAATGTATGTCTAATTGAGTAGAAGTTGATTGTGAAGAAGCAATAGGTTGAATTTTTGCAATGTGAGCAAAAATTTTACTTATACTATGAGTTGTAATGTTCATATTTTTTATTTTTTGGTTATGGATGTTTATCCATGCTATTTCAAATAAAATTCCAAATAAATTTTTATGGATTATTATTTTAATATTTCTTTCATATCTTTGAGCAATAATTTATTATTTTGTTGTAAAAAGAAAATTTGCTGAAGCAAAAATAGATGCTGATAGTGAACTTATGATATAATAAAAAGACTAGAATTTCTAGTCTTTTTTATATTTTTCAAATACTCTTGCAACATCTTTGTGAGATATCTCAAAATCTATATTATTTTCTTTAAATAATTCATTGAATCTATCTGCAAATGATTGATTTCATAAATTTATTTCCAACAATTTTTGATATGAATCAATAGATATCATAAAGTAATTTTTTAATAAATATATAAATTTTTCATATTTAAATTTATAATTATTAAATACATTTATATCAAAAGTTGTAGTATCAATATTGCTATTTATTATATACCAAGATAAAAATAGTGCTTTTCTTTTATCTTGTTCTGCTTTGTTTTGAGCAATTAAACTTGCTGGTTTTTCTCTTGATTTATAACTTGGTGATTTTTTGTTTTCTTTTTGATCTTTTAATTTCCAATTTAATGCTTTTCTTAAAAACATTTGTAAAGAACCAGTATATTTATAAAAATATTTTTCTTCTCAATATTTATCATATATTTCATTTATATGCTTTATAACTCAATCAATAGATAAATTATCTTCTCTATATAATTTATTTATATATTGTATTGGATCTATTTTTTTTCAAAAATGTTTAGATAATATTTCTTCTAATTTTAATATCTTATCAAGTAATTTCAGATGATTTTTTCTTCTAAATTTACATACTTGCATATATTCTTCTATAGATTCTTGTCTTTCAATGAAATCTTTTAGATTTAATATTGGTTCTTTTTTTTCTGAATTATCAATATCGTTTTTTAATTCATCCATAATTTATAATTATATATTATGTTTATATAATAATACATAGTTATAATTTTGTAAAATAATTTTGCATTAAAAATCCCCACCATAAAATGGCGGGGGTATTTTTATTCAGCGTCAAATCTAGCCAGTTGGCATTGATCTATCACTTGAATAATTTTTTGTGGATACT
>CALMDL010000161.1 GCA_937864995.1 uncultured Candidatus Altimarinota bacterium
TAATTTTTGGAAATATTTTGAACTCAATTTTGAATATCTATGAATAAAAAAACTTGTTTCAACACATTTTGAAGATGAAAAACCAAGTTATAAGCTAGAGATAATTTGAGATAGAAATCATGATGGAAAAATAAATAAACTAGATATAGTAAAAACTCCACTTAAACAAAATTGAGATTTCAGAAGTCCAGAATGTATAGATATATTAAAAGAGTCAGATATAGTTATAACAAATCCACCATTTTCACTTTTTAGAGAATATATTGCACAACTTATGGAATATGATAAGAAATTTATAACTCTTTGAAATATGAATGCTATAACTTATAAAGAAATTTTTAAACTTATAAAAGAAAATAAACTTTGGTCATGATATTGATTTAATCTAAGTTTAGTTTTTAAATCGCCTTATGAAAACAATTTAGAAGCAAATTTGAAATTTTGTGAACAAAAATGATATTTTTGAAAAAATTATATCAAAACTCCAGCTATAAGTTGGTTTACAAATTTAGAAATACAAAAAAGACATGAAGATTTAATTCTTTATAAATCATATAATGAAACTGAATATCCAAAATATGATAATTATGATTGAATAAATGTAGATAAAGTAAAAGAAATTCCTTTTGATTATTGTTGAAATATATGAGTTCCAATAACATTTTTAGGTGTATATAATCCAGAACAATTCGAAATTTTAGATTTAAGTAGATATTTAGAAACACAAGGAATGTCTCAAGAATTTGTAGATTTATATTATAAATCTGGTCAAACTGGTGCAATTAGTGAATGACATCCAGATTTATGTTATTATGATAAAAATGATAAACCTATTGTTCCATATATGAGAATAATCATAAAAAACAAAAAAATTAATCCTTAAAAATCATATTATGAAGATACAATTAAAAGAAATAACTATTAGAGAAGTTTCATCTTGATATATAAACAATGATGAAGAATGAGTTGTTTGATTAGGTGGTAAATTAAACATCAGACCAAAATAT
>CALMDL010000162.1 GCA_937864995.1 uncultured Candidatus Altimarinota bacterium
TTTGAAGTAATGCCAGATATTCCAAAATATAGTGAATTTGAACAAGTAAAAACTTTAGACCAACCAACAAAATGAATAAGAGATATTATTTTATCAAGAAAATGGAAATATAATGATTTAGTAGAATATAATGAGACTCAAAATTTTAATTTAAAAACTATTATAGAGGATTTAGAAGAACTTGTTTTGGCAAATTCTTGAGTAGATAGTTTTAATGAAATATTCAAACTGATTTATGCAAAATTATATGATGAATTTGAGGCTGAAAATGCTTGAAATTGAGAGTTGAAATTTAAAAGTTATGTAAGTGCTGAAGTTACAGGAAAAGAAATAAATAGTTTATTTGAAAGGGCAAAAAAAGAATGGAAAGATATTTTTGATAGTTTAGATTATATAAAACTAAAACCTGAACATCTAGACATTTGTGTACCAAAACTTGAAAAAGTTAAGCTATTTTGAAATAATTTAAGAATTATTGATGAAGCATTTGAATATCTTATTCCTGAGGCATCAAAATCAAAGAAATGACAATATTTTACACCAGAATTATTATTGATACTTGTGTAAAAATATTAACTCCTACGAATGAAGAATATGTACTTGACCCAAGTTGTTGAAGTGCTGGTTTTTTGGTTCATAATATGCAATATGTTTGGGAAAAATACAATTTAACTACATATAGACAAAGAAGTCATTATGCTTGAAAATATCTTTACTGAATAGATTTTGATGAAAAATCAGCAAAAATATCAAAAGCAATAATGCTTATTGCTTGAGATGGTAAAACTCATATTTTTAATGAAAATACTCTTGATTATAAAAAATGGTCAGATAAAGCTTTAGTATGATTAAAAGATGAAAATTTAATTGATGGAAGAGAAAATAGAGATTTAAAATTTGATATAATTCTTTCAAATCCTCCTTTTGCTTGAGATATACAAGAAAAAGAATTAATAGCTCAATATAGAGATTTACTTTGAGATAAAGCAGATGGAAAATCTATTGATAGACATATTTTGTTTATTCAAAGAATTTTAGATATGTTAAAACCAGGATGAAGAACAGCAATTGTTTTACCTCAATGAGTTTTTAATAATACAAACGATAAATATATAAGACAATTTATCTTAGATAAAGCTCGTATTTTATGAGTAGTTTGATTACATTGAAATAGTTTTAAACCTCATACTTGAACAAAAACTTCAATTTTCTTTTTAAAAAAATGGGATAGTGATGAACAAAGACAAAAATATATAAATGATGATTATGAGATATTTATGTGAGTAAATAAAGTACCTGCAAAAGATAATTCTTGAAATTATATATTTTTAAAAGATGAAAATTGAGGAGATATTTTATCAGATAAAAATAGTTTTCCATACAAAAAATGAGATTTGATTTATAAAACAGATTTACTTGATATAGCAGATGCTTTTATAGATTTTTGAAAGAAAAAATTAAGTGAGTGAGATGAAATGTTTAGTTTTTTAAGTAAGTAGAAATGAAAAAAATTATTAACTGGTTTAAAAGCTTTTTCACAACCGAATCGAATTGTGAATGCGATTCTTTTGTAGAATTTAACAAACTGCAAAGGCTTATAAAAGAAAGAAACAGAATTACCGAAAAAACAATTAAAGAAAATAAAGTAAAAGATGAGGAATATGTAGAAAATAGCCAAAAAATATTAAAATTAATAAATGAAAATTTTAATAAATTTGATGTTGATTTAATATTAGAAGCTTT
>CALMDL010000163.1 GCA_937864995.1 uncultured Candidatus Altimarinota bacterium
TTTAAACGGTATGAATGAAGCAATATTAAATTTTACTTCTTGAAAAGAAGATATAAGTAGTGATTTTTGAAAAGAATTTGCTATGGAAATGATAGAATTCATGAGAGAAAGATTAAAAGAATATCAAGAAGAAACAGGGAATTTATATAACTTAGAAGCTACTCCAGCAGAATGAACAACATATAGATTTGCAAAAGAAGATAGAAAACAAATAGCAAATATAATACAGGCTTGAACAAAAGATGCTCCTTATTATACAAATTCAACACAATTACCAGTTTGATTTACTTCGGATCCTTTTGAAGCACTTGATTATCAAAATGATATTCAATGTAAATATACATGAGGAACAGTTTTACATCTTTATATGTGAGAAAGATTAAGTGATAGTAAAAGTTGTAAAAATTTTGTTAAAACAGTTATTTCAAATTATCAACTACCTTATATAACTATTTCACCGACATTTTCAATTTGTCCAAAACATGGTTATATAGTTTGAGAACATGACTTTTGTCCAAAGTGTGATGAAGAAATAGGGTATACTTGAACTAAATTTGATATTGATACAAGAAATATTTATACAGATGATGATAAAAAAATTCAAACTTTGAAAGAAACAAAAGTTTAATAATTTATATTTTAATTTAAAATTTATGGAAAATATACTTTTAGAAAGAACTCCTTGTCAAATATATACAAGAGTTATGTGATATCATAGACCAGTAAGTAGTTTTAATATTGGTAAGAAAAGTGAGTTTTATTCAAGAAACTATTTTAAAGAAAAAAATGAAAATCTAGATTTTATTAATAAATACTGTTAATTATACGACTCTTAATCATAAATAAATTTTTTCTTATATAATTTTCTTAAGAAATTTCAGCAATAATATTTACACTATAATATAATTATATGTATGTTTATTGTAATAATAGGAAGTTAATTTTGGAAGAAAATATAATAAATACATAAGAAATGTAAAAATAAGAAACTAAAAAACAAGAAATTTTTTTTTAGTTTCTTTGTTGCAAAAATACAATATTTTGTATAATTAAATTTAATATACCACCTATATATAGATATATGAATATAAAAAAAACTGATATTATTTGAGAAATAGCATCAAAATATCCAATTACAGTTAGTATTTTTTTAAAATACTGAATTGAATTTTGTTGTAAATGAAATATTTCTTTAGAAGAATCTTCTAAAAGAGATAATTTTGATTTAGATTTAGTTTTGGAAGAAATTAATACTTTAATTAATTTTAATAATTTTGAAGATATAGATTTATCTTCAAAATCTTTAATAGAGATTTCAGAATATATAAAAAATAATTTTCATAACCCAATTAGAGAAATTTTATATCCAACAGAAGTATTAGCAAAAAAAGTAGCTATGGTTCATGGTTCATCTCATACTGAACTTGTAAAAATTAAAGAAATAGTAGAATGATTAGTTCCAGTATTGGAAATGCATTTTGATAAAGAATGACAAATATTACATCCAATGCTAAAAGAATTACAAGAAAATTTCGATAAAAATAATGATTCATTAAATTTCCATTGTTGAAGTATAAAAAATCCTATAAGACAAATGGAGTCTGAACATGATAATTATTGAGATATGCTTTTACAATTAAGGGACTTAACAAATAATTATAATTTACCTGATTGAGCGTGTAGAAGTTATCAAGCT
>CALMDL010000164.1 GCA_937864995.1 uncultured Candidatus Altimarinota bacterium
TTTTTAAAAACAGGAAATGTAACTCAATAATTAATTTAACAATTTTGTTTAATTTCTTCATCTGTTCATGGTTCTTGATTTGCAAATTGATTACAAGGAAATCAAAGTACTACTAATCATTTATCACTATATTTTTTATAAAGCTCTTCTAATCAAGTATATTGATAAGTTAAACCACATTTACTTGCAGTATTAGCTATTATTATAACTTTTCCTTTGTATTCTTCTAACTTCACTTTTTTCCCACTTGGAAGTTCAGCTTCTAAATCATAAAAATTTTTCATATTTCTCAATTAATTAATATATGCTATATATTATATAGTTTTTTCGATTTTTAAAAAGTTTTTGTCACTATTTTATTTTAAATCGTTATATTAAATATAACTTATATTTAAAAATTAAATATGAAAAAAATAATCATAGTTTTTCTTAGTATCTTATTATTTATTGTATTAAACAATAATCAAACTTTTGCTTGTTCATGTATGATGAATGAATCTCCAAACATATCTATGGAAAAAGCAAAAAGTGTATTTATATGAAAAGTTTCAAAAATAGAAGAAAGCTCTATAGTAAATAATTTAATAGATTACAGAAAAAATTATGTTACTTTTAGTGTTTCAAGTAGTATAAAATGAACTTCAGATAATGAAATAACAATTGTTACAGCAAAATACTCTGCAACTTGTTGATACAATTTTGAAGAATCAAAAGATTATATAGTTTATACTTATTGAGAAGAAAAAATACAAGAAGTTTCTCTTTGTTCTAGAACAGCTCTTTTAAAAGATGCAAATGAGGATTTAGAAGCATTTAAAGATAAAATCGTAAATATAGAGAAAACAGATGAAGTTGAAACAAAAAAAAGTTTTACTGAAATTTTTATATCACTTTTCATTATTTTCATAAGTATTTTCACAATTATTTTTGTTACAAGACCAATAAAAGACTAGATTAATCTAGTCTTTTATTTATATCAATTTTTTAAATAATTCTAAACTATCTAATTTTTCCCAACTTACATCATCTCTACCAAAATGTCCATATGATGCAGTTTTTTTATAAATAGGATTTCTTAAATCTAGAAATTTAATTATACCATTTTGACTTAAATCAAAATTTGTTTTTATAGTTTCTATAACAGAATTTATATCTACTTTTCAAGTAGCAAAAAAATCTACATAAATAGAAACAGGTTTTACTACTCAAATAGCATAAGATAATTGAACTTCACATTTATCACAAATACCTGAAGCAACTA
The DNA here is from genome assembly GCA_937864995.1 of uncultured Candidatus Altimarinota bacterium. GTDB lineage: Bacteria > Patescibacteriota > Gracilibacteria > BD1-5 > UBA6164 > JABWCI01. The sequence goes on from CALMDL010000164.1 coordinate 1,262, forward strand.
TATTTTTTGCTAAATATCTAGCAATATAAGCTCAACTTCTATCTACTTTTGAAGGATCTTTTCAAGAAAATGCTCATCATCAATGTCTTCAGATTCAACCATAAGTATCAACTATTATTTTTCTACCAGTTAATCAACAATCTCATTTTGGTCACCCAACTTGAAAAATTCATGTTGGATTTATATGAATAATAGTTTCTTTATCTATTAAATCTCACAAAACAAAATCAATCACTTCTTTTTTAATTCAAGATTTTAATTCTTCTTGAGTTATATTTACTCTATGTTGATTTGAAATAACTACAGTATCAATTCTTTTTGGTTTTCAATCTATGTATTCAACTGTAACTTGTGTTTTTCAATCTGGTAATAAATAAGGTAATGTATTTTCTTTTCTAACTATTTCCAATCTTTTTGCTAATTTATGTGCATAATAAATAGGTGCTGGCATAAAAGTAGGTGTTTCATTTGTTGCATATCAATACATGATTCATTGATCTCATGCTCAACCAGAATCAACTCAAACTGCTATATCT
>CALMDL010000165.1 GCA_937864995.1 uncultured Candidatus Altimarinota bacterium
AGCATATTTTTTATAAACATTTAATAATTTATTATATTTATCATCATTGATATTAGTAAAAAAATCATCCTCAAACTCATCATTAAATACATCTATTAAATGATTTTTTTTATCAATTATTTTTCTTATAGTACTAAAATTTAATCAAGATATACTTATATCATTAAAAAAATTTTTTAAATTATAATATGGCTCTTTATCAATAAGAAAAAGATATTTAATAAATTCTCATTTTTTAATTGTTAAATTTTCTTTAGTCATACTTTCATTATTTTTTTTAATAACTAAAATAAATCTATAACCTCAATTCAAAATACAATTGTAATCTTCTCAATATTTTCAACTGAAATATATTTACACATCTTTCTATATCAGATGAAAAATACCTAGAACTTAAATCTTCTTGTGAAAATCATTTATCTTTTCTTAATTCTCGAATTATATATAAATATAATTCATATCATAATAATGATTATTTTAAAAAGTCCAGTACATTAAATCCGTATTAAATTTTGAAACATTAAAAAAACAAAAAAAGTAAGCAATAAATTGCTTACTTTTTACTTTACAAATTTTGGTGGATCCTTCGGGGCTTGAACCCGAGACCTTCGCCTTAAGAGGGCGCTGCTCTACCAACTGAGCTAAGAATCCAAAAATGCTTGCATATTCTAAGATTTTTAATCGAAAAAGCAAGAAAAAAATGACTTAATTAATTAAGTCATTTTTTAATATTTTAAATTAATAGAAAAATCTACATCTCAAAAATAATTTCAAGCAGCTTGCTCTTCATCTGAAAAATTTAAAATAAACTTTAATATATAATTATATGTTGTTTTATTTCCATATGTATTTATATTTTTATTTTCTGTAACTATTATATCATTTCATACTAAATTTACTACAGAAGTTTGAGGATCTACATATGATAAATCAGTTAATTGTAAACCATATGCAGTTAAATCACTTCATTTATCCAATACGATATCAAATCAAGCTCAAATAGTTTTAACTGTTAATACTAAATCATTACTATTTGTTGGTACTCAATATTTTGCTCACATAATATCAACTTGTGCATTTGATATGATAAATTCAGGCTCATCCATATAAAATATTTTTCAGTCTGTAACAAAATTTCAAGAATTATCAAAAATTCTAAATCCATACAAATATTTTCAATAAGGTAAATTTACCAAAGAAAAATTTGCTGTTGTTGTATTTATAGTACTTCATGAAAGATAAGTTGCAGAAATATCACTTCACCAAGAAGA
>CALMDL010000166.1 GCA_937864995.1 uncultured Candidatus Altimarinota bacterium
AAAAACTAACATTTTAAAATGTTAGTTTTTTATTTTTGCAGGTACAATCAAACTTGTATCTAAAACACTTAATTTTTCATTTAAATCTATTGAATCACTATACTTTCATATATACGGTTCTAAAATAGAATATAAAATTGCTAATCTTCATAAATGTTTATCATTTGCATCAACTATTAAAATAGGATTTTTCTCAGTAGATGCATTTGAATGTACTTCTTCTTTAACTGGTGTAAATTCATCAAATTTACTATGGGCAATATAATCGGTAGGAGAAATCTTATGTCATTTTAAAGCACTTCATTTTCTATCTTCTAAACGAAGTCTTTGTGTCTCTTTAGTAATTGAAAGATAAAATTTATATAAATCTATTGTTCTTTCTGGTAAAGACTCTTCAAATCAAACTATTCTTGAAAGATAGTTTTTATATTCTTTTTCACTACAAAAACCTAGTACTTTTCAAATATATAGTAAATTGTACCAACTTCTATCAAATGTAATAACTCTTCATTTTCATGTATGTCTTATATTGAATCAATTTTTTCTTTTTGTTAAAACAATAAGATCTCATAACATTCTTAAATATCTTTCAAAATAATCCATTTTTAGTTCTTTTTCAGTTGGAATTCATGGAGCTATATTTATAAATTTTTTTCTATTATATCTATGTAATAATCTATCAATAAGACCTCATTTTCATGCAGTATCTCTTCAATCCAATGCTATTAATAAATCAACTCATATTGTTTCTAAATGAGATGATAGTTTATTAAATTCTGCTTGAAATGATTCTAATTCCTTTGATTCTGCAAGTTTTTTTAGAGCAATATAATTACCATAAGCAAATATTAATTCTTGTTCTTGCTTTTCATTAATTTTAAATTCTTCAACTCAAATTAAATCAAAATCTCATTTTCTTTCTCAAGTTATTAAATGTCAATTTCTATGTGATGATAAAACCTCTATTACCTTAGAAGCAGTTTCTTCTATAGGAGTATTTGGATTATTATCAAAATACCTAGAAGAAATTTTTTCTAAGGTTTCTAAATTATTTCACAATCATTTTCTATATGCTTCTGCTTGTTCAATAATTCATAATTGTTGAACCATAGCCTTATTTGTCATAAATAATTATATTAAAATATATTTATTTATATTTTATCATATAAATTATTTTAAAACAAATATTTAGTTTCCAGAAATTATATTGAGTGCATTTCTATAACCCATATTTTCGCTATTAAGAGCTTTTGATATACGAGCAATAGTTG
>CALMDL010000167.1 GCA_937864995.1 uncultured Candidatus Altimarinota bacterium
GCATATTCTCCTTTAGATATTTCAAAATTTACGTCTATTTGAAAATAATCTGTTTTGCCAAATATAGTACAAGGACACCATAACCTTGTTAAATTAGCTTGATCTAACTGCACCATTGAATCAAATCTTCTATAATCAGCAATATCTATTTTATTTCAATCTCTTAAAATTTTAATAAAAGATCACGCTAAAACTTCAGCTCTTTCTTGCAATTCATTTTTTGAAGGTTTTGCTACCTGATTGATCTTACTATTAGATAATCAGTTATTTATATCTGGAAATGTATCACTATTATTTATCATATATAAAAAGTTATTAATTAATGTAATTATAATATTTTTTATTAAAAAAATCAATTATTTATTTTTAACTCTTACAACAAGAATATCTCTATTAAAAGTTCAATTATTAAAAGTTGCATTTTGTAATATTCTACTATCTATAAATTCAACATTTGCTCATCTTTGTATTATTCATTCTACATCAGTATTTCATGATCAAGGTAATTTTTCTCAAAAATGCTTATACATTGAGAAATCTGATATATCTTTAATTCATCAATTACTACCTCTTACTATAATAAGTGTATCTTTATCAGGAAAATTAGCTCATAAAAATATATCATCTTTTTGATTTGCAACATAAGTATAAGCATCTAAATTAATCTTATCTCATTTTTTAAATCACTCAATCTTACCAGTTTTTATTAATTCAGCAATTTCTAAATTGGTAGCTTTTCTTCAACTAATTTCAACTTTATCACTAGTTATCCAAGAATAATGACTATCTCACCTTATAATATGCTTTCATTCTAAATTTGGCATTTTATTCAATGCTTGATCAAATCTATCTAAAAAAGCTATTTGTCATTCTTTTAAATATTTTGTTTATCTCAAAACTCAATTTATATTTTCAAATAAGTATTTATCTGTAGATGCAAATAATAGCATAGCATCTATTCTATTTATTCAATATTTTGAGAGTTTTTCTAATCATTCATTTATCATTGTTTGATAATCTACAGGTTTCTTTTTTCTTAAAAAATTATCTCAATATTGTAATTTTTTATATCTTTCTATAAGATCAAATCATTCTTGAGTAAATCAACTATTATTAACTATATCATAGAATTCTTTTGGTATTCATAATACTTCTAATTTTTCATTAGGAGATAATTTTTCAAAATCTGCTAAATTCATTCTATTACTAATAAATTCAGCATCTAATAAAGCTTTATTAACTTCTTTTCCACAAACTCATTTTTCTAATAATACTTTTCTTTCTTCTTTACTAAATCAAGCTTCATTTAATATTCTAACTTTTTCAGTTATTTCTGCTTGATTATAATTATATATTCAAGCTCATTCCCTATCTTTTCAAACATTATGAGCTTTTATTATAGAGTCTTGTTGCTCTGGAGTTAAATTTCTTTTTAAATAAAAACTTCAAGCTTCTATTCTATCTTTATCTGCTAATTTAGCTATATCTCAAACTAATGCTTTTTCAAAATCCAATTGTTTTTTAGGTATTATTTTATCTACTTTATTATTCGTTTTTCAAACTATATTTTTAATATCTGGACTTTGAACTAACATTTCCTTATTTACTCTTAATTTTGAAATTTGTTTCATTCATAATTTTAATGTTTTTTTTCAAACATATACTCATGCTCAAATTCAACTTCATATTAATCATAATTCAGCTACTGATTTTCATTTTTCATAAGCATTTCAAGTTAATAAACTCCAAAAACTTTCTCATAAAGCTTCAGCTATTTTTTTTAATCATTCTAAGGTTGCTAATTGACTTAGTCAATCAAGTATTATTTTTCCATTTGTTTCCCAAACTTGTATTGCTAAATCATAATTATTTAAAATTAATTCATCAACTATTCATTTCTCAAAATTTTCAAAGCTACTATTGTTATTTTGGTTATTATCTATTCAAAGTTTTTCATAAAGCATTGTTTTAGCTTCATTTATCATTGCTTGTTTATCTAATCATTCTCTTGTTTCTTGTAATACTGGATTTTCTAATTTTTCTTTTACATTTAATTTATCTTTTTCTTGTTTATCTATAAAATCTTTTAATGTTTGAATAGTTTGAGGATTATTTTTATTTGTATTATAAAATCATTGAAGTTCATTTTGATATTTTTTACTATCAAAAACAGAAATATTTTTATTATTTCTGTTTTCTCCTGATTCATATCTATTTCAAGGGACTTCTGACATGTAAAATTATTGTAATTTAAATACAATAATTTTATCACATATGAATGTATTAATCAAATATTGGATTTGTAGAGTAATATTAAATTTATATTAATTTTTATATTACTAATTTGTTTGTATTTTTTAAAACTTTCCATTTTTGTATCAAAAAAACTGGCTATTAATAGCCAGTTTTTTTGATTTTTGTAGTAAATATGGAGGTGCCAAGCGGGTTTGAACCGCTGTACACGGTGTTGCAGACCGCTGTAT
>CALMDL010000168.1 GCA_937864995.1 uncultured Candidatus Altimarinota bacterium
CACCTGCTCATTCATAAACTTTATTAAAAGAATCACTATTAGAGTTTTGATCTTTTTTTAGCATTTCTTGATATTCTTTTATTACTTCCTTTTGTTTATCACTTAGTCAAGTTTCAGTATTATTTGAATCTTTATTATTTCATTTTGAACTTCAAGAATTATTACTAGAATCATCGGTTTTATCAGGATTTTCAGTTTTTTTATTTGTTGAATTAGAATCACTTTCTTCTTTTACATTTTTTTCTAATTCTTTTATTTTTTCTATAACAAATTCAAAATTATTTTTTGTCTCTTCATTAAAATAAATTTTTAGTGCATCATTATAAAATGAAGCAGAAGTATTAAAATAATCTAAACTATTTTCAATATCTATTTCTCACATTCTAAAATAACTATTTCATAAATTGTGATTCAATTTAAAAAGTAAACTTTTTGAGTTTGTATTTAAAATAGATTCATAATTTTTAATAGCTAAATCATAATCATAAGATTTATAATATAGATTTCACAAATTATAAATAGATGATTCACTATTTGCTTTTTCAAAATTAATTTTTGATTTTTCCAAATCATTTTTATCATGATAGTATTCTCAAAGATAATTAAAATAAAATGATTTTAAAAAAGAAAAATTTGAAATAAATAACAAAATAAAAAATAAAACTATTAAAATTATTTTTTTAATCATATTTTTTTACTAAAAAAATAAAATTTATCCTCAAATAAATATAAAAATAAATATACATTAAAAAATACAAAACTTATAATTGCAAGATAACGAGAAAAATCCAATCTTGTTCAAATAAAATTTGATTCTATAATTTTATTTTCTATCTCAAGTAAATTATTTTTAAACTTATTAATATCAGAATTTTGTTCAAATTTGATATATTTTCAATCAAAAATATCTGCTATAGTTTTAAAATTATCTTTATTTAATTTACTTATCACATAATCACCTTCATATTTTTGATAACTATATCTACCATAAACATCTTTTCATATAATTATTTTTCATCAAGATTCTGTTCAAATTCAAGCAAATAAATAAACTATATTTTTATTGCTATTTAGATTTTTTAATTGTTTATTGTCAATATCTCATTTTTCTCATCAATCACTTAAAAATATAAGTGCTTTTGAAGAATCATCTGAAAATAATAATCTATTAACTCACAATTCTATTGCTTTTGAAAAATTTGATCATCATATCAAAATATTTCTATAATCTACACTATCTAATACATCTAAAAATATATCTTTATCTGTTGTTAAAGGTACACTTGAAACAGCATCTCAAGAAAAAATAACTAATCAATATCTATTATTTATATTATTCACTACATAATCTTTAATAGAATTTTTAGCAAAAGCTAATCTTGTAATATATGAATTTTCATCTTTTATGTCAGCAACATTCATTGATTTACTTACATCTAAAACAAAAACTATGTCAATTCAATAAGTTGAATTTGTAGATTTTTCAGTTCAATATCTTATTCAAAAAATTGATAATAAAACAGTAAAAAAAGACAATAATAAAAATATATTTTTTATATAAAAATACTTAAATTTAGATAATTTTTTAAAAGTATTATTAATTATTAATTGTTTTTTATAATTTATATAAAAAAAATAAACAACTATTAAAAATAATACTAAAAAAATAATTACTCAAAAAATGTTTAAATTTGAAAAATACATTTTATAATTCTTTTTTATTTAATATATAAACAGTAAAAATAAACAATAAAAAACTAAGTATATAAACAAAAATAGTATATTGGTTTGAATATAATTTATTTGTTTTAATTTCAATTTCTTGTTTTTCAAGCTTTTCTAAATATTTAAATATTTTTTCTAAACTTAAATTATCTTCTGCTTTAAAATATTCTCAAGAAGTCAGTTTTGAGACCTCAATTAACAATTTATCATTTATTGCTGGAATAGTTTGAGTTTGTTCAAATCAATTTGAAATATATTTAATTTCTCATCAAGTTTTACTTCAAATTCAAATTGTATAAATAATTATATTTTTTTCTTTTGCACTTTTTGCTGCTAAATTTGGATCAACTCAAGAATTTGAATCTCAATCAGTAAGTAAAATAATAACTTTTTCTCTAGTATTTTCTGTATCAAACAATGTTTCTCACATCAAAATAGAATCTCAAACTGCAGTTCATGCCAAACTTTTATTATTTTGGTTTATAGTATCAGTTTGCAAACTTCATATTGTTTCCTTTAATATATTGTAATCAAAAGTAAGCGGAATACTTGTAAATGGTTTTCAAGCAAAAACAACAAGTCAAACTCTATTTGTTTTTTGATAATCAATAAATTCATTTATTACTTCTTTTGCTTTTTCTAATCTAGTTGGTGATAGATCTGTTGCTTCCATACTAAATGAAATATCCAAAACCAAAACTATATCAATTCATGTTTTGTTTGATTTTTGATTTGTCAAAGCTATATTTGGATTTGAAAATATAATAACATAAAAAATAAAAATTATACTTAACAAAAATGATTTAATTATAAATTGAAAAGAATTTTTTTTGTAAGCATCTTTTAAGTCAGAAAAAAATGAAAACAAAAAATATCTCTTTTGTTTTTTATAAATTGCATACAAAAGAAAAGGTAGTAAAAATAAAAGTAAAAAATACTCTGGATTTAAAAATTCTATTTCAAAAAAAGTCATTTTTTTTAGTTAGAAATTATTTTTAACAAATTTGTAAAAATTTCCTTTTTTTCATCTTGATCAAGAAATTGTTCTCTATATTCTTTAAAATATAAATCTTTTAAAAATGAAATATGATCTTTTTGTAAATCAAGAGAAATTATCTCTTCTAATGTAAGTTTTGAAAAATTTTTATATCACTTTTCTTGCTCTAAAAAAAGTCTAAAAATATGATTAATTTCTTTTAAAAAATTTATAGAATCAAGATAATAATATTTTTCTTCAAAAATTCATAACATAGCTTTAAAATCAAGTATTTCGTTTTCTTTTTGTTCTATAAAATCATTTTTAATCTTGTTTTTTTTATTTTTTACAAATACAAAAAAAGATACAACTCATATAAAAATTAGCAAAATAATTAAAGTATTTATATATGAAAATCAATCTCATAGAAAAAAATCTTTTATATCAAAAATATCAGTCATATTATTTATTTAAACTATTAAAAAATAAATATAATTCTTTAAAAACATCATTTTTAGTATCTAAACTTTTATAAAATATATTATTTTTTGATAAATAATTACTAAAATTATTTATCTTTGATAATCTATTTTTTTTATAATACTCTACTTTTTCTTTATCATTTAATGAAATATTTAAAAATTTTCCATCATATCAAAGTGATAAATCTAAATCTATATTTAATAAATTATTTTCAAAACTATCAAAAATATTTATATAATAAATTTCATTTTTTTTAGAAAGCATTTTTAAATTACTATCTAAATCATTATTTAAAAAATCAGTCAAAACAAAAATAAGAGTATTTTTTGTATTTATTTTATTTAAATAATCAAATGCATTTGATGTTCTTTTTGCATCTATTTCAGAAAAATTTTGCTCATTACTAAGCTCTCATATGACACTAAAAATATTAAAAACTCATTTTTTATAAGGTAAAAAATGAGTTTTTTTACCATCAAATAATAAAGCTCAAATACTATCTCAATAAAAACTAGCACTAGAAGATATAGTGAAAAAAACTTCTTCTAAAATATCTTTTTTTGTTTTATCAAAAAATCAAAAATTCATATTTTTGTTTATATCTATGACAAAAAGTATTTTTAAATCTCTTTCTTCTTCAAAAACTTTTGTATAAAGCTTTGTTGTTCTAGCAACAGTTTTCCAATCTATATTTTTTATTGGATCTCAAAAATTGTAATCTTTATGTTCACTAAAATCTATTCAATTTCATATAAAATTACTTTTATATACTCAAAAAAAACTATTTCATATAGACTTAGTAAGTTTAAAATCCAATAATTTAATTTTTTTATTAATATCCATTTAAAACAATTAACTTAAACAATATTTATTTTTTCAATTATAGTTTTTACTATATCATTTTCTGATTTTTCTCAAACCATTGCCTCATAACTAATAACAATTCTATGAGATAAAACAAGTGTTGCTATTTTTTTTATATCTTCAGGTATAACAAATGCTCTATCATTCATAAGTGCAACAACTCTAGATGCATTTAAAAGTGATAATCATGCTCTTGGCGATGCTCAATAACTTATATATGATTCAATTTCTCATATATTATATTTACCTGGATTTCTTGTAGCATCAACTATATTTGTAACGTAATCGTATATACTTTCTGAAATAAATACTTTTTTTACCAAATCTTGAATTATGAATATATCTTTTTTATCCAATATTTTATTAATTTTTTCTTCATCA
>CALMDL010000169.1 GCA_937864995.1 uncultured Candidatus Altimarinota bacterium
ATTTTTATTTGCCATTTTTATAGCTCATATTTTTATAAATCAATCCTTTGTTAATCAAATTTCTTTTCAAATAGCTGTTTCATCAGTTTCTATATCATATATCGATTTTTTTTGTTTTAATTTTTCAATTAAACTATGATTAAAACTAGTTAAAATTCATTTTTTTGTTGAATAAATATTTGCTACAATATTATTTTCTTTAAGTTTTGGTAATTTTAAATCTTTATTACAAACTAATTCATATATATTTAATCAATAAGCATTTTTTAAAAGTTCTAATCTTCAACCTCAAATTCTTCAATTAAGTTCAATTGTTTTAAGTTCTCATTTACTATTTATTTTAAATTCATGATGAACATAAGTATTTTTAATTCAAGTTGCTTCAACTGTTGATGTCACAAAAACAGATAACTTTTTTCATTTAAATTCACCTTCAGTTTTTTTTGATGAAATTCTAGCTAATACTCAATAATCTTCAAAATCTATATCAGTTAAAAGTCTTTGTTTAACTGGTTTTGTAAGAGTTATTTCTCAATCTTGATTTACAAAATAATCAACTGAATAAAGTGTACCATCTATAAATTCCTCAATTAACAATTCTTTTGTATGTATTCATCTAAGTTCTAATCTATCATGAAATTCATTATAATGTGATATATAATTATCAAAATCACTTCTATTTTTTATCTTTGCAACTCATGAGCTTTGTACTCAATCTACTGGTTTAATTATAAACGGATAAGGGACATTTTTTTCAATATTTTCTATATCTAAAGTTTCTATTGTTCATTTGATAAATTTAACTCACAAATTTGGATTATGTTTTTGAATTAACTCTCTTTGTAAAAATTTATTTCTATAAATTTTTGGATTTGTAGTTATTTTTTGTCAGATACTTTTTTTAACATCATTAGCTATATTTATAAGCAACTCTAAAGTTGTATTTACAAATATAATTTCAAAATCCTTATTTAATTCTAAAACTTGTTTAATTAAATCAGATTTATTTGAATAATTATATAAAAAAATACCTAATTGATCTAATTTAGATAATAAGTCGTCATATCCTACTTTTTCTCATTTATAAAAAATAATATTTTTTATAAAATGTTTTTTTGATATTTCTTGCATAGCTTCAATATCAGCAGTAAATACTTCGCTTTTCATCCTTGATTTAGTCATTATATGGATTATAGCTTTTTTATGCATTATTTTTATTATTTATGAAACAAATTAAAATTTGATAAATAAATTTATTTTTATTTTCAACAAGGTCCAGATTATAAAAAAAAATATGCTTTATTCAAGTTTTTATAGTTAACTATTTGTTAAATTCTCAAAATAATTGGCACCAAATAGATATATCTAAATCTTCTCATCTTGTGTTATCTTCTATGGAATACTTAGAAAAAACTTGCATAATTAAGTTTTTATCATATCAAGCATTAGCTAAGTTTTTTGATAATTTC
>CALMDL010000170.1 GCA_937864995.1 uncultured Candidatus Altimarinota bacterium
ATATCTTTCATGTCATTGTTTTAGAGAAACTACTTTTTTCATCAAATCAAATACTTCAAATTTCATCTCAAACTTTTATTTCATTTCAAATTTTAATTTTTTTAAAATTTATGAAATCATCTGCTATTTTTATTTTAGCTAAATCATTTTCACTATCCTTAAAAATAAGTTTTCATGAATAAGTTTTTCATCAATTAATATCTACTATTTCATAATCACTATTAGTACTATTTACTCAATGAGATGCTGTAATTATAGTGTTTTTATCTATAAAAAATCAAGATAATACATTCTCATTTATATTTATTTCATTATTAAAAATTCATTTTGGGTTTTCACTATTTTTTACTATTTCACTATTTTTTACTATTTTTACACTATTAGTTTTGATATAGTTTATTTTTCAATCATTTTGATTATAAAAAAATATATAAAATATAAAAAAAATTATAACTGCTATAAAGTTAAAAATTAGAGATCATATAATTATATTTTTTTGTATTTTTTCCATACATATTAATAATTTATAAATATAATAAATACTAACTTTAAAATATTTATTTGCAATTTTTTCTAAATATTTTATTATAAAATTAACTATATTTTAATTATATTTAATATGAAAGTTAGAATTAAAACTCATGATTGAGAACCAGTTTTCTATGAAACATCTTGAGCCTGTGCATTTGATTTTAAATGTGTAGAAACTATTAGTTTTGAGCCTTGAGAATTTAAATTAGTTGAGACATGATTGGTAGTTGAAGTTCCAGTTTGATATTTATTACAAACACAACCTAGAAGTTCTACATTTAAAAAACATTGACTTATGCAAGTAAATTCAGTTGGTATTATTGATCAAGATTACTGTTGAGACAATGACACTATAAAATTTCCTTATATAAATATGTCTAAAGAAACTCAAACTATTGAGGCAGGTACTAGAATTTGACAATGAGTTTTTGTGAAAATAGAAAGAGCAGATTTTGAACTAGTAGAAACTATGAATAATAATGATAGATGATGATTTGGTACAACTTGAATCAAATAAAAAAAGGCCAAAGGCCTTTTTTTATTTGATTTTTGAAACCAATTCTCATAAAGATTTTATCTTTATTATTTCTATTTCACTAGATTTTATATCACATTCTGGGATAAATATCTTTTTAAATCACATTTTTATAGCTTCTTTTACTCTTTTTTCTAGATGAATTGGTTTTTTAACTTTTCAAGTTAGAGATATTTCTCATATATAAATAGTATCTTTTGATAAACTTAGATTATTTTTACTAGATATAATTGAAGCTGCAAGTGATAAATCTACACCAGGTTCTTCTACTTTTAATCATCTAGCAATGTTGGTATATACATCATGAGCTTCTAGTTTTACAGGAGTATATTTTCATAAAA
>CALMDL010000171.1 GCA_937864995.1 uncultured Candidatus Altimarinota bacterium
ATTTGGAGTAAAAGATAAAGAAAAAATAAAGAGTTTTAAAGGTAATATAGATATACTTTCTATGTCTGCAACACCTATTCCAAGAAGTCTAAATATGGCTTTAAATGGTATAAAACAGGTGTCAATGTTGACAACTCCACCTGTCTGAAAACAATCAATTCAAACTATAGTTTCATCATTTGATGATGATTTAATATTTGAATCATGTAAAAGAGAATTTGATAGAGGATGACAAGTATTTTTTATACATAATAGAGTTGAAACTATATCGGGGGTTCAAGCTTATCTTGAAAAATTACTTCCTGGTAAAACTGTAGTTGTTGCACATGGTCAATTACCATGAGACACTCTTGAAAAAAGAATTATAGAGTTTAAAAGAAAACAATTTGATATATTACTTGCTACAACTGTTGTAGAAAACGGTATAGATTTTTCCAATGTAAATACTATATTTATAAATGAAGCAAATAATTTTTGAATTAGCCAGATTCATCAACTTAGATGAAGAGTTGGTAGGTGAATACATAAATGATATTGTTATTTGTTATTTAAAAAAGACACTATAAAAGAAGATGCAGCTAAAAGACTGAAAACTATTGTTGATTATAGTCATCTTTGAGCTTGATTTGAACTTGCTGTCAAAGACTTAGAAATTAGATGATGATGAGATATATTAGGTATTAGACAAAGTTGAAGTAGTGTTGAAATATGAGTGAGTTTGTTTCTTGAAATGCTTGAAGATAAGATAGAAGAAATAAAAATAAATAGACAAATAATAAGTGAAGATGAAGTATCTCTAAAAAGAATTGATACTATAATTGACTTAAATGTAGAAGCATACATAAGTGATGATTATTTTTCTTCTGAATTAGATAAAATTAATTTTTATAGAGAAATAGAAAGTATTAGAGATATAGATGATTTGGATAATTTAATAATTGATTTTAAAGAAATATCAGGAGAATTTGATAAATCAACTAAAAATTTGTTTGATATTATTAGATTGAAAATACTTTCAAATAAATATAAAGTTAAATCAATTAAAAAACTTTGAATTAATTATCAAATTGATTTTGATGAAAATATAAATTTAGATGAATTAAAAAAATTTCTTTTACTTGATACAAAGCTAAATTTTAATTATGTAACTCCAAGTAGAGTAAGAAGTCCATTAAAAAATTTTGAAAATGAACAAAGTTTATTAGAATACCTTTTGTCTATTTTTGATAATAAACAAGAAAAAAAGAGAATTGTTATAAAGAAAAAATAATTTATTTATTAATTACTAATTTATGAAAAAAATAATTTTAAATACTGTTTTGTTGTTTACTGCTATGTTTTTTATTGTTTCATGTGGTAATTTAGTGGTTCAAAATGGTGATAGCGTAAGTGTACATTATACTGGTACATTCGAAAATTGAGAAAAATTTGATTCAAGTGTTGATAGATGAGTTCCTCTAGATTTTCAAGTAGGTGCTGGACAAATGATTCCAGGATTTGATGCTGCAGTTGTTGGTATGAAAATATGAGATAAAAAAAGCATTACTCTAGAACCAAAGGATGCTTATGGTGAAAGAGATGAAAAAAATCTACAAATTATTCAAAAATTAGATTTAAAATCATTTACAGATGCTTGATTTAAACTTGAAAAATGAGAAGTTTTACAAACACAAATGTGAGATATAGAAATTTTAGATAGTACTGAAACTACAATTACTCTTGATTGAAATCATCCAATGGCAGGTAAAACACTTAAATTTGATATAGAAATGGTTAATATAACTAGAAATAAATAAAAATTTATTAATAAATATTTAAATGAAAACATATAATTACGAAGAAAATGATGTAGTTGCATTGATGAAAACTACAAATGGAACAATTAGTATATTATTAGAAACACAATTGGCTCCAATAACTACTGCAAACTTTATAGGTTTAGCTAAACAAGGTTATTATGATGGGATTATTTTTCATAGAATTATAAAAAATTTTATGATTCAATGATGAGACCCAAGTGGAACTGGTATGTGATGAAATAGTATTTATTGAGAAAAATTTGATGATGAATTTGATCCAAATTTAAAAAACTATAAATATACTATATCTATGGCTAATTCTTGAAAAAATACTAATTGAAGTCAATTTTTTATAAATGTTAATGATAACAATTATTTAGATAATAGACATAGTGTTTTTGGTGAGGTGGTTGATTGAATAGACAATGTTGACAAAATATCAAAAGTAAAAACTGATAGAAGTGATAGACCAGAAAAAGAAGTAAAAATTATTTCTCTTGAAATAAAGCAATATAAATGATGAACATTAAAAGATTATGATTTTGATTTAGAAGTTGCAAAAAAAAACTATTCAAATAGATTAGAAAAAGCAAAATCTATGAAAAAGGATTTTAAAGTTTCATCTTGAAATACTGTAAGTGTGCACTATACTGGTACATTTGAAAATTGAGAAAAATTTGACTCTAGTCTTGATAGATGAGAACCACTTGATTTTATTGTTTGATGAGGAATGATGATTCCAGGATTTGATAAAGCAGTTGTTGGTATGAAAATATGAGATAAAAAAAGTATTACTTTATCTCCTAGTGAAGCTTATGGTGAAAGAGATGAAAATAATACTCAAATTATCCCTAAAGCTGATTTGGTTGTTTTTGAAAATGCTTGATTTGAATTAAAAGTTGGTACTATTCTTCCAACTCAAATGTGAAATATAGAAATTATAGCAGATGATGATTTGACTATAACTATAGATTCAAACCATGCTATGGCCTGAAAAACTTTAAATTTTGATATAGAAATCGTTGATATAAAATAAAAAATCCTGAAAATTTTCAGGATTTTTTATTTTATATGATTTTGTTTTCTCAAAATTCTTTAAATATAACTTTATTTCTTCAAGATGCTTTCGCAAGATATAATCATTCATCAGCTCTTTTTACAACTTCAAATGGAGTATCTATTTCTTCTAATACTGCAATTCAGCTACTTATAGTTACATTTTCTTGTGTTATTTCATCTTCACAATGACAATCATGTTTATCTTTTAATTCTCTGCATTTACATCAGTATGATTTTATTTTTTCATTTACTAATCAAACTAAAGTTTTTTCAATTTCTTTTCTTAGAGAATTTATTTTTCTAGTATAATTTATTTGATTTCATCATTTCATTAATACTAAAAATTCTTCTCATCACCATCTACAAATTTTGTCTTCTTCTCTGAAAAATCTTCTAAATAATGTAGATATTTCTTCTAAAACTATATCTCAAGTATTAT
Source organism: uncultured Candidatus Altimarinota bacterium (assembly GCA_937864995.1). Classification (GTDB taxonomy): domain Bacteria; phylum Patescibacteriota; class Gracilibacteria; order BD1-5; family UBA6164; genus JABWCI01. The sequence goes on from CALMDL010000171.1 coordinate 3,298, forward strand.
GACCATAAGTATCATTTATTGATTTAAAAAAATCTATATCAATTATAATTACTCAAAAATTTTCACCATTTCTTTTTTTATTTGCAATAGCATCTTCAAGATATAATTCCATTGATTTCCTATTTAATAATCAAGTTAGATGATCTCTTGTACTATCTTTTTTTAATTCAAGGATTTGTTTATGTTTATTTAATCTTTCATATCTTAGATGTATAGTTTTAACTTGATATGCAATTTTTTGTATATATGCTCATATAACAAAATTTTCAGTGTTTTTTGTTTCAATTAACTCATCTCACAATTTTATAGCAATATTAAATACTTCTTTATCTCTTATATCCCGAGGATTAAGTCATAATACTGATCTAGTTTTACTTAATATATATTTTGCTAATTTGATAGTATCTTCATTTAATACTTTTTTCTTATCAATTCATTCTATTTCATTTCAATTTGCTAATTGTATTAATTGTCAGATATTTTTTATACGAGCAAAAGCCAAGATTTTTTGAGAATCTATGTTTAATATTTCATGGTTTGCTGAAAGATGTTCAAGAGATGTTTGAGTATTCATAAAATATTTTATTATATTTTTTAATATAAAATTAATATGACAATACTTATATCTAAATAAAACAAAATGTCAAGTTATTTATTTTTTATCCGCATAGCATCTCAAAATGAAAAAAATCTAAACTTGCTATTTATAGCATAATTATATGCTTTTTTAATGTTTTCTTTTCATCATAAACTTGAAACAAGCATCAAAAGTGTAGATTTTGGTAGATGAAAATTTGTTATTAATTCATTTACAAACTTCCACTTATATCATGGATATATAAAAATAGAAGTTTCTTTATTTCAATAATCAAGTATTCCGGTTGCATTACTAAAACTTTCTAAAACTCTTACACAAGTAGTTCAAACTGCTATTATATTTTTTCAATCTTTTTTGTATTTATTTAATCTTTCAGAAACTTCTTTTTGTATTTCTATATATTCACTATGCATATAATGATTTTTTATATCTTCTGTTTCTACAGGCTTAAAAGTACCAACTCAAACATGCAGAAGTACTTTTTCTATTTTTACTCCTCTTTTTTCTAATCTTTCTAAAAGTTCACTTGTAAAATGTAATCATGCAGTAGGACTAGCTGCGCTTCAATGATGTTTTGCATAAACAGTTTGATATCTCTCAGAATTTTCCAATTTTTTTGTTATGTAAGGAGGAAGAGGTAGTTCTCAAAGAGATTCTATTATTTGTAGAAAATCAAATCATGATTTATCAAACCTTATAAATCTTCACATATCACTTACTTTTTCTATGAATCAATTTAAAACAAGAACTCATTTATCATCAAAAAATCTTATATTTCTTCAAATTTTTAGATTTTTTCCTGGATAACCAAGACATTCCCAAGTATCAAGACTTATTTGTTTATGTAAAAATATTTCTACTTTTTTTATTTCTTTTTTTCATTTAGGATATATGTCTATCTCTCAAAAAAGTCTAGCATTTATAGTGCGTGTTTCATTTAATACAATTACGTCATTTTCTCACAATTGATTTTCTATCTCAAAAAATTTATTTTCAATTATATTTCAATTTTTATCCAATATTAAAAGTCTAGAGTGGTCTCTAGGTTCTATAGGGGTTTGAGCAATTAAATCTTCAGGTAAGTTGTAGTCAAAGTCTGAAAGGTGCATATATATAATTATAATTTATTTTGTGTATTATATGATTTTTGGAAGAGAGTCAAAAAAACCTGCATTTTATGCAGGTTTTTTTTCATATCTAAATTCTATTTTAGGATTTAGTCAAAGTGTTTCTAATAATCAATTATCTATAAACCAAGATTCTTGAATATTTTCATTTCTTGAAGTTATATATAAGGTATTATTTGTTATTTTAAAATCTATATCTTTTATAAAATCAGGATTGATTCACTCAGTTAATACATATTTAAAACATATTGTTTTTTCTTCGTCATTTAAATTTGGAAGTTCTTTTTTTAATTTTTCTTTATCTAATTTTCAATCTTCTCAAAAAATTTCTTTTAATGAATCATCTTCAAAGGCGTAATTATATCATACATATCAAAGTAATCATATTATTGCAAATGCTCTTAATTTTGAATTTTTAATTGCTTTTGATTTTTCTATAGATTCTTTTAATGCTCAAGATAAAGATCTTCAATTTAATGCTGCTTTTCAAATGCTATATGCTCATTCAGCAGTTCATCTTCAAATACTATATATATCTTTTAATGGTTTTATCATATATCATAATCATCATTTTGCTCATGATTTTGATATTTCTTTTAATAGAAAAATTCAATCAACAGCTAGTAATGCTCATCATATTCAAGCTTCTATTCAATTTGTAACTTTTGGTTTTCCTTCACTCCAATTTAATCAGCTATCTCAAATTAATAAAATAGGTCATACAATCGGGAATAAATATTTCATTTCTTTACTAAATTCTTCAAAAAATGGTTTATCAGAATTTGCAGCTATTCATGCAACAGCAATTATTGGAAGTTTATCTAAGCTTCATTTTACAATTTCAGGGAATTTATTTGCAAGTATATTCCATTTACTTATTCATTTTATAGCTTCTTCTTTTGAACTAAAATGTAATACCATTCTGTCACCCATTCTAGATATTTCTCATATATCAGATAATTCTCTAAGTTTTGCTATTGATTTAACAATAAAATTTCAGTCTAATAATCTTCTTTGAGCTTGAGTGACTTTTTGTATTTTACTTTCAAGTTCATATAAATCTGCGCTTGCTCAAAATCATAGTTTTGAAGTAACTGCTCATTTACTTAATCATTCAAAAGTATGTTCCATTGATGGCTTAAATCAATTAACAAATTTATTAAAATCACTTGTATCTATTCAAACAGGTATTTGTATTTTCGCTTCTTTTAATAATTTAGTTGCTGTGTTTATATCTCAATTTGATTTTTGAAATATATCAATAATTTTGTAATTTTGTTCAAGTTTTTTAAATGCATCATTGGCTTTTTTTAGTATATCATCACTGTCTTTATATGTTTCAGGGGAGATTGTTTTTGTTATTTTCCCAAATAATTCAGCCTGTTTACCATAATTTCAACTTAATGATGCACCTAAGGTTTGATATCATTTTACTTGAGTACTTGTTAAAAACTCTATACCTAATCTAGAAATACTTTCTCATATGCTTCATATCATATTTAAAAATAATCCTCCTTTTCTATAAAGCAATCATATTAATATAGCTTTTTGATCAGCACTCATTCATTTTATACTATCATTGAAAGAATCTATGTTTATAGTACTTCATATTCACATAGCATCTATAGAAATTTTTAAAACATCTACTCATGACTTTGCAAAATCCATACCAAAGGCACTAACAGGAACAATTCAATTTATTAGTAATCAAATTGTTAATGAGCTAGTGTTTATTATTGCTTCAAATCAAGGCCCATAGAAATCATTAATCTTAAATTCTTTTTTATCTAATTTTTCATAAAATAATGCAATTGTTTCATTACTTATAGTGGTGTTTTTTTCAACAAGCTCTCTTAATTTTGCTAATTTATTTTCATCTAAATCTATATTATATTTTTCTTTTATTTCTTTTTTTAGAGTTTCTATTAATTGAGTTTGAATTTCTTTTTTTGTTTTCTCTATTTGATCAGGAGATATTATTTCTTTAAAAAATGATGGAAGTATTTTTCATATTTCTCCAAATGTTAATTCTCATTTTTGTAGTTTTTCATAAAGACTATTTAATTGTTCTTTAGTTAACGAATCAAGTGCTTTATCTAATTTTGCTTGATTTTCAGGAGTTAAATTACCTCATAATCATGCAATAATTGTTTCTTTTGTTTTATCTTTTACTTCTTTTATTTTTTCAGGTGATAGGTCTCCCATTACTCATTCTACTTTTGCTTTTGCATCACTAAGTTGATTTTTATATCAAAATATTCTCATGATTCATAGTAGTATTCAAACTAAAAATCATAAAATACCTCATTCTTTTTCAATTTTTTCAAGAGACAACATAATTCATTCTTTTGATAAATCATCTTTTACATCAGCTGCCTTATCTTTTACAACTTCTATTTTTTGTTTTGCTTTCTCAGCTATTTTAGGATCAATAACTTTTGCTCATATTCCTTCTAGTTTTTTTTCAGCTTTATTTAAAGACTCGATTGCATCTTCTTTTCATTTTTTCAATGCGCTTCTTAATGGTTCAGGAGAATAAGTCATAGTTTTTCTTAACTGTTCAGTTTGAAGTTTTGTCAATTCTTCTATTGTTAATTTTCATTGTTTTAGTTTATCAACTTGCTCCATAGTAAGTACTACATCTTTAAATTTTTCTCTTTGTTCAGCATTTAAAACAGCATCTTTAATTTCAGATACTTTTTTGCTAATAGATTCATTTTTATTTCAAGGATTTTCACTTAATCAAGTTGGATTCATAGGTAATATTATAATTGTTAATTAATAATATTTTACCATAATTTATTTTAAATAACAAAAAACCACTGATTTTTCAGTGGTTTTTATTTTGTTTCTAATTCACTAATTCTTTTTCTAAGTTCTATTATTTCATAATCAGTTTCTTTATAATCTCAAGAATCAAGAAATGCTTTTAGAGTTTTTTCAAGTACTTCTTTATCTTTTAACAATAATGATTCTCACATTTCATAAGGCATTGGTTGCCAAAACAAAGTATTATTTACATAAGCTGGTAAAAAATCTCTAGGTTCAAATCATTTAAATCTTCAATATAGTGTATTCATTAATGGTTCAGTAGCAATAGTCCAAAATCAAACTGTTGCAAGGTGAGCAGCATTTACAACTATATTTACTCAGCTTTCTTTGTTAAATATATAATTATTATCTATATCATCCGTAGCTAAAGATATACTTTCAGCAATTGTAGATGCAACTAATGATCATACAATTTTTTGAGACCATGTAAGATTTTGGTGCATTTTTATTGGATTTAAAGCTGTAGAAATTTCCCAAGCTGGTAATAGTAGTCTTTTTCAAGTTTGTTCAGCTCAAAATACAGCAGTTCTAATAGGTGCTTTTAAAGTTCATGTTATAAATTTGAATCATTCATAATCTTTTTCAATTTTTTTCCATAAATTTTCTTTGAAATCTTTTATAAAATCACTTTCTTTATAGTTTTTTTCCAATTTTTCTTTTCAACTAGGTGAAAGTTTTGATTTTATACTTGAATATACTTCTTTTCATTTTAATGCTGCAATTTCACCAATTTTTTTAATATATTCTATTTTGCTTTTAGTTTCAACTTTTTCGTTTCAAATATTAGTTTTAGGAGGTTCTATTTTTTCTAAATTTTCTTCTTTTAAATTTACTTTTTTTCAATTTTCATTATAAAATTTTCATTCAGAATCTTTTGTATAAATTTTTCAAGTTTTTTTATGTTTAAAGTATTCTAAATTGTTAGAATTTTCTCAACTTTCAGTAGGTTTTGTTTTTTCATTCCCAGTTTTTGGACTAGTATTTTGAGGTTTTTCTTCTACCTTTGCTTCTATTTTTCCACCTTTTTTACTGAAATTTATTTTTCAAGCTCATTTTATTACTGAAACCATTACTAGTGCTTGTAAATATTCTTCCCAAGTCCAATTAGCTTCTCACTCAAATGCAAACTCAAGTCAAACTGAAGTTGATGTTAATAACCCTGCTTCAGCTAAAACAGCAGTTATAGATGTATTTTTAAACATTAATGGTGGTACTTTTTCTCATATTCTTCAAACAAGAGCAAGAGTGTTTCAAGTTATTCATAAATCTAATCATTTTGGTCATAAATTTACCTTGCTATCTTGTTTTATTGCATTTGCTAATTTTGCATTTTCCATTACTTTTGTTGCTCATCTTAAAACTCACATAAAAGCAATTGATTTAAATATTTCTTTTGCATTAGTTGTTTCACTATTCCAAGCAGAATTTCAATATATTAAATTATTTGTAATTGTAGTACCTTCATAAAAGGCTACTCATTCAACTGTTGCTGTAGCTCAAAATTTAGCTAATCCTCAATATCTAGCTGATTTATTTACTAATGATGCTGCTCAAGTTGCTCTAGCTCACCAAGTAGCTGCTGCAAGTGCTCATCTTGCTGCAAGTGCTCAAACTCACATACTAACTAAACTTATTGCAATAGTACTAGATATATCAATTGCTGTATCTATGTTATTATCTGATATTGTAAGTATTCAATCACTAATAATTCATTTATTTTCTCATAATCAAGTTATATTTGCATATATTCATTTATAACTATCTTTTTCACTTCATCTTTTATTATCAGCTTCAATTTTTCTTTCAAGTAATGCATGAGTTAATATATTTTCTATACTTAAATCTACATTTAGTTTTAGAAAATCATCAAGAGCTATTTCTTTTTCTCATGCTTTTATTCTCTCATTATTAATTGGAGCTAATTGTTTTGCATATTCATCTCTATGTTTTTCTTGTTTACTTTTAATTTTACTATAAGTTTCAAGAATTGTTTTTGCCATTTCTTTTCATAATATTTTTTCTAACTCAGCTTTATTATTATTAGATATATATTCTAATAGTTTTGGATTTTTTAGAATAGTATCAATATCATTAAATTCAGGAGAATTTAATAAATGAGTAGCAACTTTTTCTTTTACTGATTCACTATTTCAAGACATTCATCCATATCTCATTTGATTATATATTTTTACAAGTTTTTGATCTTTATTATCTGTATCATTCATTAAAAATCATTTTACTTTTTCCATATCACTTGCTCAAATTATACTTTCTTCATTTTCAGCTTCAAGTATAATTTTCCATATATCATTTATATCATTAACATCTATGTTTTTTCATTTTTGAACATCTTGAAAAATATATGAAAATTTATCTTGTACTTCTCATATTTTTTGTAAAATTATTTCATCATCATTTCTTGAATCTTTCCAAAATAAACCGTCAACTGTCTTATTTGCTTGACTTATCCAAATTTCCAATATTTGACTCAGAATAGCAACTTTTTCATGATTTTTAAGTAAAGCAATGCTTTCAGGACTAAGTTCACTTTTTTGAGCTATCTTTTCACCATTTTTTCATATTAAAAAAGTTTTTCAATTTTCAATTATATATGTTTGAGTATATTTAGGTTTATCTGTTTTTTCACTTGGTATATCTACTCAAGCTAAATAATCTGGTTTTGATTTTTTATCTTGAGAATCTGTATTTGCTGGTTTTTTTTCAGGTTCTATTGTTCAAGTTGTGGGTGCAGGAGTAGGTTTGTCAACTTTAGGTACATTATCACCACTACTATCATTTTTTTTATCTCAAGCAATATCAGGTCATGCTACAGGTTTTGCAGCTTGTTTTTTATCTCATTCAGGAGTTGTTATTTCTCATTGACTTGGATCTATTGCTTTACTTAAAAAACCAGTAACATTTCAAATATGTTTTCAATTTTTTAAAATTTTACTTTGTTCTACTTTTATAACATCACCTGGATGTATTAAATCAGATTCTTTTTTATCTATCCAAGTTATTGTATTTCATTCTAATGTAAGTGCTTTTAAAAAATTTAATTCATCTCATGATTTTATAACTATTCATTTTTGAATAGCTTCAATTATTTGATTATTTATTTCTTCTGCAAGTTTTTTTCTTTCAGCTTCTCATAGTTTTTTTATTGCTTCTCTTATTTGTTTTAAGCTAAGTCATTTTTCCCTTGCTTCAGAAAAATTATTAAATTCTATACTCATATATATATTTTAATTTATAAATTCCTTATTATTTTACCATAAATATATTCTAAGTGGCAAAAATAAGAGCTTGACATTTTTTATTTTTCAAACAATTAGCTTGAAAATAATTAAAAATTTTGCAAAAAAAATCTAATTGTATAGTATTTAAAAAATTACTTACTATATTGTCATTATTTTATGCTTTTTCGTATTTTTAAATACTCTGTAAAAAATTCATTAAGAAACAAATTTTTGAGTCTTTCTTCTATATTGGTTCTTACACTACTTATGTTTTTTATAAACATACTTGTTTTATTAGATGATGTAAGTTATAAACTTATAGATGGTATAAATTCAAAATTAACTATTTCTTTATATATAGATGAAAAATATACAAAAACTTCTCTTGAAGTAACTGATTTTGTAGATGATATAAGTAAAGAAAATAAGGATATAGTTGTTGAATATAAAACTAAAGATGACATATTAAATGAACTTAGATTAAAAGAACCAAATTTAGTTAAAATACTTGAAAGAAGTAATCCATTACCAGATACAATTGTTTTATCAAATATTGGTATTTCAGAATATAAAAAAATAAATACATTAATTGAATCTAGATTGTATTTACTTGCAAATGATGAAAGTCAAGAAGATTATTTTGCCAATTATACTACTCAATATAAAAAAATTGAAGATGTAACTTCAGTTTTAGAGGTGTTAAAATTTTGATTAAATATTATTATATTTATATTTGTAGGTTCGATAGCTATTATTATATATAGTATAATTTGAAATTTTATCTACTATTATAGGGATGAAATTTATATAACAAAATTGGTAGGTTGATCAAATGTATTTATATATTGACCATTTGTTCTACAAGGTATGATATATTCATTTATAGCATTTATATCTAATATTATATTATTTACATTATTGTTAAATAATTTAAATTGATTATTTGGTCATATATATGAATTTTCATTTTCAAATTTAATATTATTGTTTGAAATGATAATGTTTATGTTTGTAGGTTGACTAAGTGGATATTTTTCTTCTAAAAAGTATTTAAGGTAAAATATTGTACAAAAAATTTGAAATACAAAAATGGCATCAAATAAATAAAATATGACATTTTTGTATTTTTTTTGAAAAAAAGTTTGCATTAATAAAAATTTTTTATATAATCCACGAGCATTAGTTAAATGGTCTCGTAGCTCAGCTGGTTAGAGCGCTGCACTGTCACTGCAGAGGTCGCGGGTTCGAATCCCGTCGAGACCGCCATTAATGTAGCACAAAGTTGCTTAACAGATAGAGAGATTAAAGTGTTTTTTTAAAAACATCTCTGTATCGATAATAATTGTATGCTTAAAATTACGCTTATAATCTTGGGGTCTTAGCTCAGTTGGCTAGAGCGCCTGCCTTGCACGCAGGAGGTCAAGGGTTCGACTCCCTTAGGCTCCACCATTTTTTAAAAATGACTACAATTAAGCTTTACGAATTACTTAAAAAGTGATTCGGTTTTGAGTTATAATTACTTATATTATTAACATAGTAAATTATTATGCCTTCAAATAAAAGACCTAGAAGATTAAACTATGCAGTTAACAAAAAATGACCTAAAACATGAGGTAAAGTTGGTAATGCTGTAGCTCATTATAAAAAACTGCAAACAAGAATCGGATTTGAATGAGAAACTAAATGGTTATTAAACGCTGTTAAGATTGTTACAGCTAAATTGAATAAATACCAAATAAATCTTAACAAAATATAATATGCCAAGATTAACTTGATATGCTCACAGAAAACTAAGAAGAGCTTTGACTATAATTGAAAAAAAAGTTAAAAAGAATAAAAGATAAAAATTTGATTTTATTGATTAAATTATTAAAGTTTTAATACAAAATTATTTTATTATATTAAAAAACATTATTATGGCTTTTGATAGATCTAAACCACATATGAACATTGGTACTATTGGTCACGTTGATCATGGTAAAACTACTACTACTGCTGCTATATCTACAGTTTTAGGACACTTAATGGGAGGAGAAATTAGAGATTTTGCTTCTATTGATAACGCTCCAGAAGAAAGAGCAAGAGGTATTACAATTAATACTTCACACGTTGAATACGAAACTAAAAACAGACACTACGCTCACGTTGATTGTCCATGACATGCTGATTATGTTAAAAACATGATTACTGGTGCTGCTCAAATGGATGCTGCTATATTAATAGTTGCTGCTACTGACGGTCCTATGGCTCAAACTAGAGAACATATTTTATTATCAAGACAAGTAGGTGTTCCTTACATCGTTGTTTTCATGAATAAATGTGATATGGTTGATGATGAAGAAATGTTAGAATTAGTAGAAATGGAAATTAGAGATTTATTATCTAAATATGATTTCCCTGGTGATGATACTCCAATTATTAGAGGTTCTGGGCTAGTAGCTTTAGAAAATCCTACTGATATGGATAAAGCATACGGTGCTAAAACAATTCTTGAATTATTTGACGCTGTTGAATCATTTGTTCCAGTTCCAGAAAGAGACTTAGATAAATCATTCTTAATGCCAGTTGAAGATGTATTCTCTATTAAAGGTAGAGGTACTGTAGTTACTGGTAAAATTGAACAATGAGTTATTAAAGTTGGTGAAGAAATTGAAATCGTTGGTATTAGAGATACTCAAAAATCAACTGTTACAGGTATTGAAATGTTCCACAAATTATTAGATCAAGGACAAGCTTGAGATAATGCTGGTATCTTATTAAGAGGTATTCAAAGAGAAGATGTTGAAAGAGGACAAGTTCTTGCTAAACCAGGATCAATTAAACCTCATACTTCATTCGAATCAGAAGTATACGTACTTACTAAAGATGAAGGTGGTAGACATACTCCATTCTTTAAATGATATAAACCACAATTTTACTTCAGAACTACTGATGTAACTGGTGATATTGAATTACCTGCTGGTGTAGAAATGGTTATGCCTGGTGATAACATTAAAATGACTGTTAAATTACAATCTCCAATTGCGATGACTGAATGATTAAGATTCGCTATCAGAGAAGGTGGTAGAACTGTTGGTTCATGAGTTGTTGCTAAAATCATAGCATAATTAATGTAATCTGATAAATCCAACATTATTCTTTTATAGAATAGTGTTGGGAAATTAGAAATACATTAAAGTTTATTAATTATAAAAAAATATTATGGCAAAAAAAGCTACAAATAAAATTAGAATTAGCGTAAAAGCATTTGAACATAAATTATTAGACGAAGCTGTTAAAAAAATAGTTAGTATCGCTAATGATTCATGAGCTAAAGTTGTTTGACCAATTCCTTTACCTACAAAAATTGAAAAAGTTACAGTTAATAGATCAACTTTTGTTAATAAAGATGCAAGAGAACAATTTGAAATTAGAAGACATAAAAGATTAATCGATATATTAGAACCATCTGCTCAAACTATGGAAATGCTTCAAAGTTTAAGTATACCAAATGGTGTAGGAATCGAAATTAAAGCATAATAATTACTTACTTAAATATAGAACCATGTCAAGAGTTTGTGAAGTTACATGAAAAAGAACAGCTGTTGGTAATAATAGATCTCATTCAATGAGAGCTACAAAAAGAAAATTTTACCCAAATCTTTTTTATAAAAATATAAAAGATCCTGAAACAGGGATTGTATACAAAATTAGAGTTTCTGCTAAAGGGCTTAAAACTTTAAGAAAAAACTGATTAATATAGTTTACTCTTCGCTTTTTTGCGAAGGTTTGCCCAGGTGGTGGAATAGGTAGACACGCAGGACTTAAAATCCTGTTACTTCGGTAGTGCGGGTTCGATTCCCGCCCTGGGCACCATACTTAAAATAAAACTAAAAACTTAATACTTAAAATTATATTTATAAGTTGATGGTTATTGAGCTAAAAATATATTTTTTGGTTTTAAACTCTCAATTTAAAAAAAATAATTTATACTAATTTATAATTTATACCTTGATATATGTTAAAAATAAGATTATCTAGAGCTTGAAAAAGAAATATGCCTTTCTTTAAAGTAGTAGTTACTGAACATACAGCAGCTGCTAAACACGGTTACAAAGAAGTTTTAGGATTTTACAATCCAATTACTAAAGAATTTAAAATAAAAGATTTAGATAAAGTTAAAACTTATGTTTCTCATGGAGTTCAATTTTCTCCAAGAGTTGAAAAATTAATGAAACTTAATAATGTTTCTTTATAATTATATAATCCTTCAATAATCTTTTGAAGGATATTATTTTTTAATATAAATTAGTATGGATGAAGTAAATTTCTTAAAATTTATAGTTGAAAATATAGTTTC
>CALMDL010000172.1 GCA_937864995.1 uncultured Candidatus Altimarinota bacterium
AGATAGACTTGAAAAAGAACTTGAAACTAATGTATGATTAAAAATAGATTTTTCAAGTGGTGATAACTATGAAGTTGCTGGTAGATGAGAATTACATTTATCTGTTCTTATTGAAACAATGAGAAGAGAATGATTCGAATTACAAGTTTGAGCTCCAGTTGTAATTATGCACGAAGAAAATGGTGTAAAAATGGAACCAATTGAAAATGTATCTGTTTCAGTTCCTGCTTGAAACGAAGGATCAGTTATTGCTGAACTTGGTAAAAGAAAAGGTTTAATGTCAAACATGGTTGAAAACAATGGAATAGTTAGTTTAGAATTTAGAGTTCCAACTAGAGGTCTTCTTGGTTTTAAATCAGAATTTACTACTCTTACAAAAGGTGAATGATTATTGTCAAGCTCATTTGATAAATTTGAACCTTACAAAGGTCCAATCGAAAAAAGAGCTGTATGATCAATGATTTCTATGGAAAATGGTAAAACAATGGCTTACTCACTATTTAACTTACAAGATAGAGGTAAAATATTTGTTGAACCAGCTACTGAAATATATGAATGAATGATTATTTGAGAATCATCAAAAGGTCAAGATTTAGCAGTAAATGCAACTAAAAATAAAAAACTTACAAATGTAAGAGCATCTGGTACAGATGAAGCATTAAAATTAGTTCCACCTAAATTAATGACTCTTGAAGAAGCTATTGACTATATATCAAATGATGAATATGTAGAAGTAACTCCATTATCAATCAGATTAAGAAAAAAATACTTAACTGAAACTGATAGAAAAAGATTTGGTAAAAATTAATAAAAAAAATAGAGATTTAAATCTCTATTTTTTTATTGTTTATTTATTTAACAAATCCATTTTCAATATTTTCAAAATTATCTTTTTCTCTTTGTGATAAATTTTTATATAAATTTTTTTCTGAAGTAATCTTTAAATCTCACTCATATAATGCTTCATTTTTATATGCTTTTCTAAAATCTTTTACTTTACTACTTTCTTTTATTATTTTTTTTATATCATCATATTTTTTATCATTTTTAATTGTTATTAAATGTTTTCAATTTTCATGTAAATTTATAAGATTTTCTTCTCATCTAGTTGCAAATAAATATATTTCGCCTGATTTTAATAACTTATCTCACATATGAATAAGAAGATTTCATTTTTCATCATATCATGCTTCCTGTCAAACACTAATATTTCAATTTAATTTTCATTTAATATTATAGAGTACTTTAACTTCAAAATTTGTAATTTTTAATTTACCCTTTCAAATATTATCACTTGGCAATTCTTTAATTACTTCTCAAACAAAAATATTATCTGCAACTCATACTACTTTAGAGTCATCTCAAAAATCAGCTACAAATCTAGCTTGAGAGTATACTATATTATTACTTGTAGCATTATTATACAATAATACTCAAGATAAAAATAAAGTAAAAATTAATAAACTTAAAAATATTATATTTTTTTTCATATCTCTTTTTTTATAATGTAAAATTTAAAATTCTTAATTAGGCCATTTTGTATTGTATGATGATTTATCTTGACTTCATAATGTAGTTCTCTCTTCTATTGTTCAGGCTCATAACATAATATTTCAAGCATAACTATGATCTAATCATAAAGAATGTCCTAATTCATGAGCAATTACATTTTCTTTTTGTTTAGAATTCAATTTTCACATCCAATTAGATGCTGTATTTATTTTTAACTCATCTGATATGCAAACATTGATCCATAATAACTATATTTTCAATAATATGGACTACTAGAAGAATTAATATCCATAATAGTTAAATCTTCAAATGTAAGTGCATTATCTGGTTTAAAATCAGTGTGTCAATAATTATTCCATGTATTAATTGCATTAGATAATTGAGTACTATATGTTGTAGCCCCCTCCCATCTTACTTCTCATCAATCTACTGATGAATATTCCCATGTATAATTACTTGCTGCAAATACTCAAGAGACAAAACATATTAATGTTAAAAATATTATTATAGTCTTTTTAATTTTTATTCTATTATTTTATAAATTTTACTTGCAAGTATTAATATATTATATTAATACTTAATTAAATCAAGTTTATTCTTCTCTATTTTAAGCCATTATATACAATATAAACTTATATTATACTCATACCACATTAAATTTGCATTAAATTAAAATCATATTAAATTTAATAAAAAAATAGAGATTTAAATCTCTATTTTTTTATTGTAAAATTTTATTTATAAATCCAAAATCTCAATCTCAAACTATAACAACATCATAGTTTTTTTTATACTCTTCTAAAAGCTCATCAATATTATCATTTAAAAATCATATTTTAAGTAGATTATCATATTCAAATCATGTTATCATACCAGGATCTCATAAACTATCTCAAAATAAAATTACATTTTTTCTTGATTTTACACTATCATATATATTTGGAAATGATTTTAAAACTGTTTCATCTTTATTAAAAACATGGATTACAGGTTTATTATATCAAATAGCAATTCAATTTTCATCCCAAGTAAAACTATTTGAAATTATTTTTATATTTGAAATATCAACTCAATTTTGTTCTAAAAATAAATAATTAGAATCTGATCATAAAGCATTTGCAGATATTATAACAACAGGAACCTTTTCTTTATTCATAAGATTTAAAAAAGAGGTAACTCATTCTCTAAATCTTATAATTCCAGAATTAATAGCTTTGTCTACATCTTGTCTTTTAAGTCAAGATTGAATAAGTAAATCTAGATGTTTTTCCCACCAAATAGTCATTTGTTTCTTTTTTTCAACTATGTCTATAATAGGACTTATTTCTATAGGATTATAATAATCAAATAACTCATATGCTTTTTTACTATATTCTTCTCAAAGTATATTTTGTCTTCTAAGAATTGAAATAAGACTTGGTCTTTTCTCTCAATCTATAAATTCTTTTGTTAAAGTTTTATCAAAATCTGATAAAATATGAAGATTTTTATATCAATCATTTTTTATATTTGAAAGAATTTTTTCAAACTTTTGTTTATCTACGATAATTATATTTTCCATAGTTTTTTATTTATATTTTCTATCCCCATTTATTTTTAATCCAAGATTTCAAATTAACCAAATCAAATAAACTGATTTTTGTATCTATTTCCTGTCATTTTAAATCTATAAATACTTTTATAAATCAAGTATTTTCTTTAAGTAAAAATTCT
This sequence comes from uncultured Candidatus Altimarinota bacterium, assembly GCA_937864995.1. Classification (GTDB taxonomy): domain Bacteria; phylum Patescibacteriota; class Gracilibacteria; order BD1-5; family UBA6164; genus JABWCI01. The sequence goes on from CALMDL010000172.1 coordinate 3,226, forward strand.
TTTAAATCATGTAAATCTTCTTTTTTTGCATGAGATGGAATAGTTATAACAAATTTATCATCCATAATTTGAGCTCACACAACTCATATATTTTCATTTATTTTTTCCTCTAAAACTTCATCAAAATTTTCTTTTAAAACAATACAATTTTCATTATCACCTGTATCACAAACAATATCTTCTTTTTCTGTTTCAACTATTTCATTTAAATTCATATTTATAAATCTTTTTGATTTATCAAACAATCATAAATCTGTAGCTTGTTCTCTTACTTGAGTAATTGTAGCTATTTTAATTTCACGAGCTCTAATACTTTTTCTTTTATACTCAAAATTTATATCAAGAGAACCTGTAACTATAACTATTCTATCAAGTAAAACCTTATCTTTATAATTTTCTACATCTTTTGGAAAAATAACGACTTCAAAATCATAATCAAAACCTTCACATTTTAAAAACATCATTTGTTTTCAAGTTTTTGTAATAAGTTTTCTAGCATCTATAACAACTCAAACTGCTTGTACTATTTCCTCTTTTGGAAGTTCTTTTTTTGGAGATTCTTTCTCAGTATTAATACCCATTTCTATATCTTTTGGAGGTTCATATTTTTCTGGATTTTTTAATTTATCAAGTTCTAACAATTCTTCAAAAGTCATCTTAAGTTTTTTTGTATTTTGTCATCTTCTAGCACAATATCTTTTTAATCAATCAAGAGCATGTCATGAAACTGCAAAACCTATCATTTCCTTTTCTCAAGCCAATTTCTCTTCAAAAGTAAATTCATCACTTTTTATAAGTTCCAATTTATCTTCAAATTCACTACTATTATCAAAAAGTCAGATTTGACTAGTTTCTTTTTGTTTTTCATCACGACGACAGTATTTAATTATATCATCTATTGATATTTTCATTTGCTTTCTAACTCAAAACTCATCCATTGCACCTGACATAATAAGTGATTCAAGTGATTTTCTATTTACTACTTCTTTTCCACAAAGTTCTACAAAATTTTCTAAATCGCTAAATTTATCTTCTCCTCTTGATTCTATAATTTTATCAATTGGTCAATCTCAGATTCACTTAATTGCTTTTAATCAAAATCTGATATTTTTGTCATCTATATAAGTAAAATGCTTTAATGATTCATTGACACTTGGTGGCAAAACTGAAATTCACTTAGCTTCACACTCACTTACTTCTAAAACAATTCTTTCCATATTTTCCTCATCACTTACCATAAGTGCAGTTAAAAATTCAGTTGGGAAATAAGCTTTTAAATAAGCAGTTTGATAAGCAATATAAGCATAACAAGCAGCATGTGATTTATTAAATGAATAATTTGCAGCAGGCATTATCATTTCAGTATATATGTAGTTTGTAGTTTCTGGTTTATATTGTCTATAATTAATACCCTTTTCTATAAATTCTTTTTTTAATGCCTCAATTACATCATGTTTTTTCTTTCAAACTCATCTACGAAGTAAATCAGCCTCTCAAAGAGAAAATCAAGCCATATATTGAACTATAAACATCAATTGTTCTTGATAAACAGCTATTCAATATGATACATCCAAAATAGGAGCCAGGTCTTCATCCAATTTTCTCTTTTCTTCTAGTATTTCTTCTTCACTATATCAAGCATCTTCAAGAATTTTTCTCAAATCATCTGTTAAATATTTAAGTTCTTTTCTTTTATATTTAACATCAATATAAGTTGGAATATAAGCAAGTGGTCCTGGTCTATACAATGATACCATAGCTATCAAATCTTCAAAACTATCTGGTGCTAAATCACTCAAATATTTTCTCATTCAATCAGATTCAAATTGAAAAACTCAAGTTGTATCTCAAAGAGCAAAAACTTCAAAAACTTTTGGATCATTTAAATCAATTCAGAGAATATCTACGTCTACATTTTTATGATTTTTTATAATTTTTGTAGCTCTTTTTATAACAGTTAAGTTTCTAAGTCACAAAAAATCCATCTTTAAAAGACCTAAATCTTCCAAAGGATAAGCACTATATTGAGTAACTATACTTTCTGAGTCTTTTGGTGGATGCTGAAGTGCTGTAAAGTTAGTCATTGGCTCTGGTGCAATAATAACAGCACAAGCATGCACTCATAATTGTCTAACATTACCCTCAATTTTTAAAGCATTGTTTATAATATCTTTATATTTTGGATTAGTTTCATAGGCTTCTCTAAATTCTATACTATCTTCCAATGCTCATTTCAATTTTGTACCTGGTTTTTCTGGAATGAGTTTTACCAACTCATTCATCTCAGAAAATGGTATTCAAAAAACTCTTCATACATCTTTTACGGCTGCTCTTGCAGCAAATGTACCAAAAGTACAAATTTGAGCAACTCTATCTGCTCAATATTTATTTCTACAATATTCTACAACTTTATCTCTTCAAGTATCAGCAAAGTCAGTATCTATATCAGGCATTGAAACTCTAGCTGGATTCAAAAATCTCTCAAAAAGTAATTTATATGGAAGTGGATCTATATC
>CALMDL010000173.1 GCA_937864995.1 uncultured Candidatus Altimarinota bacterium
ATCTCTAGTTCTTTTACTATCCCAATTTCATGTGAATAATCCAGGTATAAATACACTGTTGTATTCTAATCATTTTGAAGAATGTGCAGTCAAAACTTGTACTCATCATTTTTTTTCTGTAAGTATTTGTCTAGATATAGGATAATTGTATTCTTTGTATAATTCTATTTTACTAAATATTTTTTTGATATTTAGTATATTGTCTTTGTTATTCCATCATTTGATATAATTGAAAAGTGTGTATACATCTTCTAAATCTGAAAAATCACCATATTTTTCTATGTATTCTATAATTCAAATTTCATTTATGAAATATGCAAAAGCTTCACTGAAACTAGAGCTTACAAATTTATTTCCAAACTCTATTAATTTATCTCTAAAACTAATCAAACTTTTTTTATCACTAAGTTCTAGTGCTCTTTGTTCATCTACTGGGATTAGATTTTTTTCTAAATCATTTAAAAAATCAAACATAGATAATTTAAATTTTCTAGTGTAGTTTTTTATGTATAATTCCCTATTTATTTTCAATATATCAATAGAATTTAATCATGTTATATTATTTCTCATCAAGTTTATAAGCTTTTCTTCATTGTTATCTGGATTTGCTATAAGTTCTAAATAAGACAAAATGTAATTTACATAATTTGAATTTAGTATATTTGTTTTAAGTTTTGATTCTACTTCTATATTGTTTTTTTGTAATAATTCACTCCAAGTTTCTACTTCTCTATTATTTCTAACTATTATTGCTATTTCTTCTTTTTGTTCCCCCTTATCTATTAGGTTTTTGATTTGGTTTACTATATATGTTTGCTCTTCTGTATCACTATTTGCTTTGAATAAAATAGGTGTATTTGTGCTATTTTTTAAGTCTGAACTAGCAATTAATTTTTTTTGAATAAGTTTAATTTTGTTTGATAATCTTTCAGAATTGTTTTCTATAAGTGTGCTTGCTAAGTCTAATATAGCTTGATTTGAACGATAGTTTTCTTCTAAAACTACAAATTGAGTTTCAGTATATTTACTAGAAAAATCTAGCATATTTTCTATGTTTGCACCTTGAAAACGGTATATAGATTGATCATCATCTCATACTGTCATTATATTTGCATCAAGTGCTTCACTCAAAATAAGGTCTATTATTTTGTTTTGAGCATTGTTTGTATCTTGATATTCATCAAGCATAATAAATTGAAAAGTTTCAGAATAAAATTGTCTAAGTTCTTTTTCACTTTCAAACTTTTCCAAAACGAAATTGATCATATCATTGAAGTCATATAGAGAATTTTCTCTCAAGTATGAATTGTATTCACCAAAAAATATAACTAATTCTTTTAGTTTATTTATGTGTTTTTCATTTTTCTCTCTTGTTGTTTCGTATTTTTTAAGAGTTGGTTTTATCTCACTTAGTTCTTCATCATAAATAGTTTGTTGTTTTTCTATTGCTTTTGTAAGTGAAATTGTATTTATTGCTTCTTGTTTTAGGTTTGAAATACGAGATTTTATATCTCTAAGATAAAAATACTTGTCATAATCAGTAGTTAGTTCACTTATCCTTTTTTCACTTACTAGTTTATCTGTAATTCTTTTGATTATCTCCAAACTTTCTACATCATCTATAAGTGATCAAGCTTTGTATTCTATAAATTTTTCTGGAAATGTTTTGATTACATCTTGTGCAAAAGAATGTATAGTTGAAACTGTTACCTTGTAACCAGTATTTCAAAGAAATTTTACCAGTCTTTTTTTGATAGCTATAACTCAAGCATCAGTAAAAGTAGTGATTAGTATATTTTCTGGTCTAATCCCTGTTTTTAATATAATATTTGCTGTTCTAAGTCATATGATTTGTGTTTTACCTGTACCAGGTCAAGCTACAACCATAACTTGTCAGTAAATGCTGTCTACT
>CALMDL010000174.1 GCA_937864995.1 uncultured Candidatus Altimarinota bacterium
AAATGAAACTTTTTGATTTTAAATCGTATAATTTATCTTTATATTTTATTATATTATTTTTTAAATTTGATTCTCTTCTAGTAACTGACCTTATTCTTGCTATAAGTTCAGTAATAGAATATGGTTTTTGTAAATAATCATCAGCTCATAAATCAAGTCAATATACTTTTTTTTCTATATTGTTATGTCAAGATGTTATTATTATAGGACTAGATATATTTTTATTATTCCTTAACCATTTTATGATTTTAAATCATTCATTTTTTCACTCTAAATTTATATCAACTATAAATATATCGCTATTATCCTGAAAGTTATCTATAAATTTCTTACTATTTGTATAAATAGAAACCAAGTACGATTCTTTTTTTAATCTTTTAGCTAAATTTTCGGCTAACTTATAATCGTCTTCTATAATTGTTATTTTCATTTTTTGTTATAAATTAAGATCCAGGAGAGACTTTAATTATTATTTTAGCATATATCATCTATTAACCATAGTTTTTAAATTAAATGATTTACCTAATTTTTTTCTTATTTTTGATATTGTAACATTTATTGTATTATCAGTAACATCAATTTCATCAAATTTTCACCATACAGAGTTTATTATATCAATCTTTTTAACAGGTTTTCAAATATTTAATATCATATATTCTACAAATTGAATTTCTTTTGATGTTAAATCAATTATGACTCAGTTTTTTTTAATAATCTTCTCATTAAAATTAAAGATTAAGTCATTGTATTTTATTTCTGAATTATTTGTTTTTTCATAGCTTCTTCTTATCAGTGCTCTTATTCTTGCCTCTAGTTCTTCTATTGAATATGGTTTAGCTAAATAATCATCTGCTCACAAATCAAGTCAATAAATTTTTTTCTCTAAATCCCAGTATCAAGATGTAATTATTATTGGAGTTTTACTATCTCTTTTTGCCCTTATATGCTTTATTATATCAAATCAACTTCAATCATTTAAAGAAATATCAATTATATATAAATCTGAATTTAGATTATTTTCATTTATAAATTCATTATATGAATTAAATATTTTTGTATTATATCAATTTCTATTTAATTTTTTTGCTATATTCTTTGATAATATCTTTTCATCTTCTATTATTGTTATATGCATTTTCTTTTTATTATTATTTAGAGTTTTTTATTATATCAAGAGTTTTTTCATCTTTACTATAAAATCATTGGAATAATTCTATTCATAAAATATTTTTTACAAAATTATATAATTCTAAGTTCTCAATCCATTCTGCTACTACTTTAACTCATTTTTTATATAAATTTTTTATTTCTAAAATTATATTATTTATTATAGTTTCAAACATAACTTTATTTTCTTTATATAATTTATAAATTGATTGAATAGTTTTTCAATCTAGTTTTATTATATCTACGCTATCTCATAAAAAAATTATACTCTTAATGCTATCTTTTATTTTATCAACATTTGTTTCTATGTCATCTAGTGCAATTTTTACTCAAATTCATTTTAATTTTTTTATTTTGTTTTTAAATTCTTGCGTATTTGGAATTTCTTCATTTTCAAGAATTTCAATTATTATTAATTCACTTTTTAATTTTACAGAGTACTTTACGCTTAATTCATATATTATATTTAAAAAATTATCATTCATTATATCTGATACTTCTGCATTTATAGATATTGGACTTGCAACTTTTCATTCACTTATATCTTTAAATATTTTTTCAGCTACTAA
>CALMDL010000175.1 GCA_937864995.1 uncultured Candidatus Altimarinota bacterium
AGTAATTTCTAAAGTTACCGAACTTAGAGCTAGTTTAATGTCTAATTCAAACAAGGGTTCACTTGAAAGATTTGCTCAAGAAAATGAATTACAAGCTGGTTTGAAATCTATTTTTGCTGTTGCAGAAAATTATCCAGATTTAAAAGCAAGTGCTAATTTTTTAGAATTACAAACATCTTGGTCTGAAATAGAAGATAGATTACAGTGAGCTCGTAGAGCATATAATGCATCAATTAAAGAATTAAATAATAAAAAAGAAATGTTTCCTTCAAATATAGTTGCATCAATGATGACAATTGAAGATTATAAAATGTTTGAAGCTGATTCTTCTGCTAGAGTTGAAAAATTGGATGCAAAAGCTATGTTTTCATAAAATAAAAATAAAAATAAAATATGAATTGATTAAGAGAATATGCAATTAAAAAATGACTTGATGATGGTAGTGAAATTGCTAAATTAGAATCATTTTTTGATGATTTTGAAATAAAAAGTATATTAGAACAAGTTGATAAAAATCGTATAAAAAGATATATTTGGTTATTTTGATGAATTATATCTTTATATTTTCTTTTTTGAAGTTTGTTTTTTTGAGAAGTTGTAACTATAAATTGAGTTACAAGAGAAGCAAATTTTTTTGATACAGTTATGACATCTTCAGTTTTTTTAATTCCAATAGGATTGATTTATTCTGCTATAGTTATTTTTATATTTCGTAAAAAAATAGAGTGAACAATAAAAGAAAAAATATTAACTAAGTTATCTAAAAAAGTTTATGATAATTTACAATATGATTCTTGAAGAAAATATGCATTTTGAGAAATTAGAGAATTGAGATCATCTAATTTTTTAAATTGATACGAAAGAATAGATAAAATAGAAGATTCAATTGCATTTACATTAAATAAAGATTGAAAATATGCTTCTGTTCAATGATATGAAATTCAAACTTCAGAAGTTAGATGAAGCTGAAAAAATAGAAGAAGAGTAGTTACAAATCATTGTTATTTACTAAAAACAAGATTGCCAAGTGCTCGTATAAATATAAAAAATGATATTTTTATAAAAGATGATAGAAGTGATACTGTGTGAAATAAAATGATAACTCCAATTATTGTTTCTATTTTTATAGCAATGATTTCTTGGACTATTACTAAAATTTTTGCAATAGCAGTAGTTTCTTTTATATTGGGTTTTGTAATAGTTTATATTTTATATCATAAATTTAATTGAAGAAATCGTATTATATTAGAAAATTTAGAATTTGAAAAATTGTTTGATGTTCATGGTAATGATCAAGTTGAAAGTCGTATGATAATTACAACAGCATTTATGGATCGTTTAGTAAAATTAGCAAATAAAACTAAAAGAAAGTATAATTTCTTATTTAGAGATAATGTATTTTATGTAAAATGGAATATATCAAGTTGATATTTAGAGGTTAATACATGGAAAAAAATTTCTAGTAATATAGAAACTTTTGTAAATTGGTATATAGAAATGAAAGAAATAATTTCATTTTTGCAAGATAT
>CALMDL010000176.1 GCA_937864995.1 uncultured Candidatus Altimarinota bacterium
CAGTTTCAAGTAATAAAAAAATAGGTATTAATGAACTTTGTAAAAATATTACAAAATCATTATCATAAAAATATTATTTTAATTTAAAAATTATGATTAAAAAGGGGAATTCATTTATTGTAAATTTTTGATTTATTATAGTTTTGCTTTTTATATTGTTTTATATTTTATATATATGAGCAAATTTATTAATACCATTTATAATTGCACTTCTTTTTTCGTTTGCAATTATATGATTATCAAATTTTTATAAAAAGTTAAAAATACCTGCTTTTTTAGCTTTTATATTATCGCTTTTTTCTTATATAGGTATTTTTTGGCTTATATGAAAATTGATTTGAACAAATATTGATGAATTAATTAAAGGGTTACCATTATATCAAGCTAGAATTTTAGAAATATATTCTGATTTTTTTGCTTTTTTTGGCATTCCTGAGCCAGCAAGTATTACTGAACTTTTAAAAGAGATTAATTTACAATATGTATTTACTTTGGTTATAGGTTGATTTACATCAATTTTTTCAAAAATGGGTATTATCTTGTTTTATGTTATGTTTATATTACTTGAATATAGATATTTTAAAGATAAGTTATATTTAATGATTGTTAATAATTCTCAAAAAATGGAGATATTAGAAACATTGGAAAAAATAAAAAAAGATGTTAAATCATACTTTGTTATAAAAACAATTGTATCATTTTTTACTGCAGTTTTTAGTTATTTTGTCATGACTTTCTTTTGACTAGATTTTGCTATATTTTGGAGTATGTTAGTTTTTATACTTAATTTTATTCCAAATATTGGATCGATAATTGCTGTATTATTTCCTTCTTTATTATCATTAGTTCAACCATGATTTACATTATATGATTCGATTTTTATGATTTCTTGATTAACTTGAATTCAAATAATGATGTGAAATATAATTGAACCAAAATTCATGGGAAATAGATTAAATTTAAGTCCACTTGTTATAATTATATCTCTTTGATTTTGGTGAACTTTATGGTGAATTGTAGGTATGTTATTATCTGTTCCAATTATGGTAATTATAAATATTATACTAGCAAAAATTCCTGTAACTAGACCTATTGCAATTTTCTTATCTGAAAAATGAGAATTACAAATAGATGATTGAGAAGAATTATCAAAATCTAGAAAAAAATTACTAAAATGATTTAAAGATAAATTTGATAAAATAAAAAAGAAAAAATAAAATAATTACTTTACTTTTTATAGTAAAAATATAAAATATGTAAACGATTTAATATATAAATAAGATTAGATGACAAATTTAACTATACAAATAAATCAAGATTATAAAGAAAAACTAGATTTATTAAAACAAATTATTCCAAATATGGATTGATCTCAAATAAATGATGATGGTAAAATGGTTGAAGTTTTAATTGAGACATTTATTTGATTTATTCAAGAACAAGCTATGCACGAACATGGTCATGATCATGGTGATGGTCATTGTGGTACTGGATGATGTGGATGTAG
>CALMDL010000177.1 GCA_937864995.1 uncultured Candidatus Altimarinota bacterium
GCACTTTTATCACTTATGGAATTAAAATGAAATTTAATAAGTAAAAATGAAGCCACTGATTTATTTGCAAAACAAAGAGAAAATGAAGTTTTAAAATGAATATTTTGAAATATCTACCAAACATTTTGATGATTAGATTTATATAATTCTGTAGAAGAAAAAGCTGCAAATTTACTATATTTTATAGTAAAAGATCATCCATTTTTTGATTGAAATAAAAGAAGTTGAGCATTTTTATTTATTTTATTTTTAGCTAAAAATCATATACTTTTTGATAATAATTGAAATAAAAAAATAAATGATAGAGCTTTGGTTGCTATAACCATACTTATTGCTGAATCAAATCCAAAAGACAAAGAAATAATGGTAAAATTACTTATAAATCTAATAAACTAAACCTATGAAAAGATGTGACTGGTTAAATCTAAATAATCCACTTTATGTAGATTATCATGACAATGAGTGGTGAGAAATAGTGACTGATGATAAAGAGCTTTTTGAGATGCTTATTTTGGAGTGAGCACAAGCTGGACTTTCTTGGGAAACAGTACTTAACAAGAGAGAAAATTATAGACTTGCTTTTGATAATTTTGATGCTGAAAAGATATCAAAATATGACTCAAAGAAACAAGAAGAGCTTATGCAAAATCCTTGAATTATTAGAAATAGACTCAAAATAGTATCAGTAACTAAAAATGCAAAAGCATTTTTAGAAATACAAAAAGAATTTGGTAGTTTTTATAATTACTTATGGAAGTTTATAGGTGGTAAACAAATAGTAAATAATCACGAAAAATTGAGTGATTATCAAACAAAAACTCAAGTATCAGATGCTATTTCAAAAGACTTGAAAAAAAGAGGTATGAATTTTGTAGGTTCTACTATAATATATGCTTTTATGCAAGCGGTCGGTATGACAAATGATCACGGACAATGATGTTTTAAGTGTATAAAAAAATAACTAAGAAATCTTAGTTATTTTTTTATTATTCCAAAATAGTTCATCA
>CALMDL010000178.1 GCA_937864995.1 uncultured Candidatus Altimarinota bacterium
TCTAATTTAGCAAGACCATAACCATAGTTACCTGCTCTATATTTAAGTGCAATTTCTTCTTGCTTTTCTTTACATGCAAAAAATTTAATAAGTGCAAATACATTACAATTATCTGGATTTTTAGGTTCTTCTAATCATTCACTTCAAGTAACTATACTCATTATTTTTTTCTTTAAAGTTTTTTCATCATCAAAAATTCAAATATGGTTATTATAACTCTTACTCATTTTTCTACCATCAATTCAAGGAATAAGTCATACTTCTTCACTTATATAAGCATCTGGCAAATTAAAAAATTCACAATTATATGTTTTATTAAAATTTTCTGCTATATCACGAGCAAATTCCAAATGTTGTTTTTGATCTTTTCAAACTGGAACCAAATCTATATCATAAGTTATAATATCGCTTGCCATTAATATAGGATAATTAAAAACAGCCATATTTATATCACTATTTTTACTTTCAGAATCTTTAAATGAATGTGCTCTAAGCATCAAACTATAAGGAGTCACACTTGATAATATCCAAGTAATATTGTTTATATGTGTTATTTTTGATTGTTCAAAAGTGATTATATGAGAATTTTCTGGCAATAATGCATAAAATTCACAAAGCATTCTTTTTTTATGATCTATCAAAGTATCTTTATCATGAACTGATGTCAAAGAATGATAATCAGCAATCATAAGATATGATTCTTTTCAAATAGAGTTTTCCAAAAGAGGTTTAAACATTCATAAATAATTTCATAAATGCATTCAATCTCAAGTTGGTTTAACTCATGTTAATATTTTTTTCATATTTCTTTTATTTTAATATCAAATATAAAATAATTATATTTTTTTTATTTACAAATTTTTATTTATGTTTTCACTAGCAACATAAGCACTACTCCAAGCCCATTGTAAGTTAAATCATCATGTTTTTCATGTCACATCTACTACTTCTCAAATAAAATAAAGTCAATTGTATTTTTTTGATTGCATATGATTATCAAGTTCATCAGTATCTATTCCACCTCATGTTGCTTTTGCTTCTTTCCAGCTTCTCCAATTTTGAAGTTCTATATTTATCTCTAGACTATCTTCTTTTAATTCAAAAAATTTGATAAGTCTTTTAGGAGTATTTTCTATATCAAAAGTTAGTTTTAAACTCAAATTATCTATTATATATTTTTCAAAATCAATTTCATCTAATTTTAGACTATTTAAATATTCTCAAATAGCATTTGATAGATTATGAACTATTGGTCAACTAATACCAAAATGTGTAAAAAGCATAGGTCAAGTTTCACTATAAATTGGTTTATTATTATTTTTATCAACTAAAATCATATTTAA
>CALMDL010000179.1 GCA_937864995.1 uncultured Candidatus Altimarinota bacterium
AAGTAGTTGCTATTTATTGATTATTAATTGCTTTTAGGGTAATTGGTTAATTAATTTAATTATTTATTTTTAATTATATTATGGAAAATTTACAATTAGAATTGATTATCGCTGCTATGATCAATTTTTGAATATTATTCTTTATATTTAAACATTTTCTTTGAGAAAAATTAGCTAAAGCTATTGAGGAAAGAAGAAAATTTTTACAAGCTTCTGTTGAAGCAGATGATATTGCAAAGAAAAAATTAGAAGAAGCAGAAAAACAAGTAGAAGAATTATTAAATGAAGCTAGAATTAAGGCTGCTGCAATTGAAAAATCAGCAGATGACTTATCTAAACAAAATTCTTATAAAATTATTGAAAAAGCTGAAAAAGAAGCTAGTCATATTTTAGTAAGTGCTAAAACTGAAATAGAAAAAGACAGATTAGATATGGCTAATTCTATGAAATCTAAAATTTTGGATTTATCTTTAAAATTAAATTCTAAAATATTTTGAAAAGAATCTTCAAATAAAGAACTTTTTGAAAAAGAATTAGAAGTATTAACTAAATAATTTAAATTATGACTAATACAAATATTAATATAGATAATCTAAATTTAGCGCAATTAAATGAATTGTTAAAAGAAGTTAGATTATATAGAGATTTAAAGAAACAATTGTGAAGTAGAGGAGTTTCTTTATATAATAAATTAAAAAATAATTCGAATATATTACTTGTTGAATATTTTCCTGCTATATCAGAAGATTTAGCTTGGGAAGAAGCAAAAGTTATTTTCAAAAAAGTTTTTAATTTAAATGAAGTTTCTAGAGAAAATGTTGTTTTTTCTAAAAAAGAAACAATAAAAGGTTGAATTAGAGTTTATGTAGATGATAAAGTAATTGATTTAAGTTACGAAAAAATCGAAAGAATGGTTAGAAAATAAAAAAATTTACTAAATTTTTAATTTTAATATTAAATATAATTTTTATGTCAAAAGACTTACTAAATAGTATTATAAGTGAAATAGAAAATAAAATTGACTCAGTTGAGTTAAATCCTCAAGTTGGTAATGTTGGTGAGGTTTTCTATTTATGAGATGGTGTTGCTAAAGTTTCAGGTTTAGGAGAAGTTTCTTATAATGAAGTTGTTGATTTTGAATCAGGTGCAAAAGGTATTGCATTAAACTTAGAAGAACATTTTGTTTGAGTAGTAGTTTTATCTTGATTTAATACAATTAAAGAAGGTGAAAAAGTTTACTCAAGTGGTAAAATATTGGAAGTTCCTGTTGGTAAAGGTTTAATTGGTAGAGTTGTTGATGCTTTATGAAACCCAATTGATGGGCTTGGTGAAGTTAAATCAACTGAAAATTATCCAATTGAAAGAGTTGCTACATGAGTTATGTCTAGAAAATCAGTTCATGAACCAATGTCAACTGGTATTAAAGCTATTGATGCTCTTGTGCCAATCGGTAGAGGACAAAGAGAATTAATTATCGGTGATAGACAAACTGGTAAAACTCAAATTGCAATAGATGCTATTTTAAATCAAAAAGGTCAATGAGTAACTTGTGTATACGTTGCTATTGGTCAAAAAGAAGGTAAAATTGCTAGAATCGTTGAAGAACTTAAAAAAAGAGGAGCAATGGATTATACTATAGTTGTTGCTGCTTGAGCTTCTGCTCCTGCTTCTATGCAATATTTAGCTCCATATGCTGGTTGTGCTATGGCTGAATATTTCATGTTCAACAAAGAACATTCTTTAATTATTTATGATGATTTAACTAAACAAGCAAATGCGTATAGAGAAATGTCATTATTATTAAGAAGACCACCAGGTAGAGAAGCTTATCCATGAGATGTATTTTATACTCACTCTAGATTACTTGAAAGAGCATCAAAATTAAATGATGAATTAGGTGCTGGTTCTATGACAGCTCTTCCTATTATTGAAACTCAAGCTTGAGACGTTTCTGCTTATATTCCTACAAACGTAATTTCTATTACTGATGGACAAATATTTTTAGAATCAAACTTATTTAATGCAGGTCAAAAACCAGCAATCAATGTTTGATTATCTGTTTCAAGAGTTTGAGGTTCTGCACAAATTAAAGGTATGAAAAAAGTTTCAGGTACTTTAAAATTAGACTTAGCTCAATATAGAGAACTTGCTGCATTTTCACAATTTGCTTCTGATTTAGATGCTGAAACAAAAGCTCAATTAGATAGAGGTGCTAGAATGATGGAATTATTAAAACAATGAGTTTACTCTCCAGTAACTGTTGAAAAACAAATTTGTTCTATATATGCAGGTTGAAAAGGTTATTTAGATGCTATTTCAGTTTCTAAAGTAGGTAAATTTGAACATGATTTATATTCTACTTTAGATGAAGAAAAATCTATTTTAGAATCTATTTCAAAAGAAAAACAAATGAATGAAGATACTGAAAAGAAATTAATTGAAGTTATTAAAAAAGTTGTTGAATTAAATAAATAATTTTATCAAATAAATTAAATAAATTTTATGGCAAATGCTAAAGAGATAAAAAGAAAAATAGGTTCCATAAAAAATACAGCAAAAATAACTAAAGCTATGGAGTTGATTTCAACTGTAAAGATGAAAAAATCTCAAGACTTAGTGATGGAAAAAAGAAACTTTGTTTTAGAAATGTTAAAAATATTTTTAAGAGTAGAAGATTATCTTTCAGAGTTTCCTCTTTTTTCTTCATCTAATTCATGAGAAAAAACTTTGGCGGTAGTTATAACTTCAAATAAATGATTATGTTGAGGTTACAATGTTAATGTTATGAAAAAAGTAAATTCTTATATAAAAGAAACTTCTGAAGAAATGGATTATATTGCCATTTGAAAAAAAGCTTCAAATTTTATACTTAGAACTTGAAATAACTTAATTGCTGATTTTAGTGAAGATTTTTCAGATAATTTAGAACCTGTTTTTACAAAAGAAATATCTGAATTTATGAGAGAACAATATCTTTCATGAAAATATAATAAAGTAGTTGTATTTTATAATTTTTATGTAAATACAATTAGACAAATCCCTGTTGCAAAAGTAAGTTTACCTATAGATTCAGAATCTATTAAACAATATCTTTTTTCAATTCTTGAATGACATGTAGACCTAGAGACTGAAATTCAAAATATGAAAAATTCATATGTTTATGATATAGAGCCAAATACTGAAGAATTTGTATATAGTGTAATTCCTATGGTTTTAGATATGATGCTTTTTGATGTATTATCAAATGCAAAGGCAAGTGAACATAGTTCAAGAATGATTGCCATGAAAAATGCAAAAGATAGTGCAAATAAAATTGCAAAAGCTTTAACTTTAAAATACAACAAAGCGAGACAAGCTGGTATTACAAGTGAAGTTTCTGAAATCACTGCTTGAGTTGAATCAATGAAAGAAGTTTAAAAATTCTTTACACACACTTAAAAAGAACTATAATAAATTTATTATATTTTAAATATTTTATTATGAAAACATTATTAATTATCTTAAAGGTAATAGTTAATGCTTTGTTATTTATGTTTTATACATTAGTTTTTATAATTGCATCGAACTTCATTTTTTGATTAGTTTTAGATGTAGTTTTAAATAAAGATGTACCATGAAGTGATGATCCAATTCATTGAAAAATGGCTGTATTAGTTATATTTTTATCTTTACTTGTTACTTTATTGTTTAGAAAATTTTTCTATATAAATATTTTTTCTTCTGAAAAGAAAAAAATAAGTAATGAAAAAAAAGATAATAATTCTAAGACTGAGCCAAACGACGAAGACTTAGAAATTTATGTAAATAAAGAAATAAAGTAATAAATTAAGTTAAAAATTTATACTTATAGATTTATAAGGCATAATTAAATTATAATAAACTTATTTGGAATAATAAAAATTTATTATTGCAAAGAATTCAAATTAAAAAAATTTACAATTAATATTTTATATAAAATGAAAACTTGAAAAATTACCAAAATAGTTTGAGTAGTAATTGATGTTAAATTTGAAGGTGGATATGTTCCTTCAATTTATGAATCATTAGAAGTTAAATGAAATAGCTCTAAAGTTATACTTGAAGTACAACAACAATTAGGAGATGGAGTTGTTAGAACAATTGCTATGAATCCTGTTGAAGGTTTAAAAAGAGGATTAGAAGTAGAAGCTACTCAAAATCCAATTAGAGTTCCTGTTTGAGAAAAAGTTTTAGGAAGAATGTTTAATGTATTAGGAGATCCTATTGATGATTTAGAAAAACCTGTTACAGAATTTAATGATCCAATCCATAGAAAAGCTCCAGATTTTTCAAATCTTACTACAAAAGCTGAAATTTTTGAAACTGGTATTAAAGTAGTAGACTTAATTGCTCCAATGTTAAAATGAGGTAAAGTAGGTCTATTTGGTTGAGCATGAGTTGGTAAAACAGTTATCATGCAAGAACTTATTCACAATATTGCAAGTGAACATGGATGATATTCAGTTGTTGCATGAGTAGGGGAAAGAACAAGAGAATGAAATGATTTATATCATGAAATGAAAGAGTCAGGAGTTATTGATAAAACTGCCATGGTATTTGGACAAATGAACGAAGCACCAGGACCAAGAGCAAGAGTTGCTCTTACAGGTTTAACAATGGCTGAACATTTCAGAGATAGAGAGAAAAAAGATGTATTATTATTCGTTGATAATATATTCAGATTTACTCAAGCGGGTTCAGAAATATCTGCACTTTTATGAAGAATTCCTTCTGCAGTAGGTTACCAACCAACTCTTGCTACAGATATGGGTGCATTACAAGAAAGAATTACTTCAACTAGAGATGGTTCAATTACTTCTGTTCAAGCAGTTTATGTTCCAGCTGATGATCTAACTGATCCTGCTCCTGCTGCAACATTTGCACACCTTGATTCAACTATAGTATTAAATAGATCTATTGCTGAACTTGGTATATATCCAGCTGTTGATCCACTAGATTCAACTTCTACAGTTCTTGATCCAACAATTGTTTGAGAAGATCATTACAATGTTGCTAGAAATGTACAAAAAATACTTCAAAAATATAAAGAATTACAAGATATTATTGCAATTCTAGGTATGGATGAATTATCTGAAGATGATAAATTAACTGTTTCAAGAGCTAGAAAAATTCAAAAATTTCTTTCACAACCATTTTTCGTTGCTGAACAATTTACAGGTACTCCATGAGTATATGCAAAAGCAAATGATACAGTATCATGATTTAAAAAAATAATTGATTGAGAACTTGATTATGTTCCAGAAAATTATTTTATGTATAAAGCAGGTATATCTGATGTAATTGCTGCTTATGAAAAAGCACAATGAGAAAATAAATAATTAGTCTTTTAATTCAAAATTTATGAAATTAAAAATGTTATCATTTTCATGAGAAAGTTTTAATTCAGATGAAGTGATTTCTATTACATTAATGACTGCTGTTTGAGAAATAACTATATTAGATAACCATTCTCCATTATTAACAAGTGTTAAACCATCGACTATGTATATATTATATATGGATTCAACTTGAGTTGAAAAAAGAGATGATTTTGCAATTTGAAAATGATTTGTTGAAGTAAGTAATAATGAAGTTAAAATAA
Organism: uncultured Candidatus Altimarinota bacterium; assembly: GCA_937864995.1. GTDB lineage: Bacteria > Patescibacteriota > Gracilibacteria > BD1-5 > UBA6164 > JABWCI01. The sequence goes on from CALMDL010000179.1 coordinate 5,621, forward strand.
TGGCTGATATGCTTATTGATATAGAAGATCTTGATGTAGAATATGCAGAAAGAGCTAGAAATAAGGCTATTGAATTAATGGCTAAATATAGAGATAGTACTGATAAGCTTGACATGGAAAAATATATAGAAGCAGAAGATATGCTTTTAAAATCAATTGCTCAATTAAAGTTAAGTGATACTTTAAAATAAAAAAATAATAAGACCAAAAAAGATTTGGTCTTATTATTTTTTTTTGTATAATACTTCAAATATTTTTTATTTAATAATATAAATATATGGAGAATTTTTTAAACAAAATAGTAGATTGAAATAAATTTGAATTACTTATTGATAAAAACATTTTTGATAAAGATATAGTTTTAAAAGCAGCTTATAATTTTTTAGATAAATGATTTTTCTTTTTTAAGCTAGATAATAATCAAAATATTATTTTAGTTTTTACAAAAAGAGAAGAATGTAGAGAAAAATCTGAAGAAATTATTGCTAATTTTAGTGATGAATTGATTTCAGTTTACTTGAGAGATAAATTAGAAAAAGAAAATAAAACTATAAGAGAATCTATAGTTTGAGCAGCTATAGCAAATAGTTTAGATTCAAATAATTTTGTAAATTTAAATACAAATAATAATCAAGAACAAAATCAAATAGATTTTGATAAAGATATTGATGATATTTTAAAAGAAATAGAAAATGATCCAGATTTAAAAATAGATGAAGAAGAGATAGAAAGAATTTTAAAAGAAATAGAAGAAGAAACATCAACAGTTGAAGATCAAAAACCTACATTTACAATTGATCCTGAGGCTGTAAAAAAAGCTAAAGAAAAATTTAATAAATAATTTATTTTATGAATAAAAATTTTGAAATAAGTACTTATTTTTACCCATCAGAAATTATAAATCAAGCAATAATTGATTTTAATGAAGTTACACAAATAAGTATTCAAGATAATATTTTAACTATATCTTGAAATGATGAAAATGAAATTAATAATATATTTAATGAATTTATTAATTATGTTATTTGATTAATTAATGAATTATAAAATGTTATATATATAATTTAAACAATATAAAATGTTAAATATTAATAATTTAAAAAAAATAGATAATAATACTTGATTTTTTAGATTTAAAAAATTTTGAGATGATTATTTAATAACTAATGATATTGCAAAGTATTCTTTTTTATCAAAGGATGAATTTTCTAATTTTATTTCTTGATGATTAAAATCATGAGATAAATACAATGAGCTATTAGAAAAGAATTTTATAAAAAATAATAATTATGAAAAAGAGATGGCTAGTGCATTTGCTTTAAAAAATAATTTTTTAGCATATTGACCATCACTTCATATTGTTGTTACTACACTTAGATGTAATCATAAATGTCAATATTGTCATGCTGCTGTTGCACCAATGACTGCTAAAGAAATGGATATGACTGAAAGTACTGCAAAAAAAGTTGTGGATACTATATTTTTTACAAGTAATCCTAGTTTAACTATTGAGTTTCAATGATGAGAATCTTTGGTTAATTGGCCAATTGTAAAATATATTGTTGAATATGCTGAAGTAAAAGCTTTTCATCTTAAAAAGAATTTAACTTTTGCACTTGTTTCAAATTTATCTTTAATGGATGAAGAAAAATTAGATTATTTAATAAGTCATAATGTTCAAATTTCAACTAGTTTAGATTGAGATGAGGAAACTCATAACTTTAATAGAACATTTAAAGAGTGAAATAGTTTTGATAAAGTTACTTATTGGATAAAGAGAATTAATGAAGAATATGTAAATAGATGAATTGAAACTAAAGTTTGAGCTTTACTTACTGTAACTAAAAAAACTCTTCCTAGGTATAAAGAAGTAATTGATACATATGTTTCATTAGGTTTAGATGGTATATTTTTAAGACCATTAAATCCATATGGTTTTGCTGCTGCAGAATTAGAAAAACTTTGATATGAACCAGAAGAATTTATTGATTTTTATAAAAAATCTTTAGAATATATTATAGAAATAAATAAAAATTGAACTATATTTAAAGAAGCTTTATCTTCAATTTATCTATCAAAAATACTTACACCAAAAGATCCAAATTTTTTAGATGAAAGAAGTCCATGTTGAGCTTGTATATGACAAGTTGCATATAATTATGATTGAAAAATTTATAGTTGTGATGAATGAAGAATGCTTTGAAGAATGTGAGATCAAAATTTTTTAATGACTGAAGTTACAGATTCTTGAGCTGAGACATATAAAAATATGATTGAAAGTGAAACTACAAAAATAATGGTTCAAGCTTCAACTTTAGATTGATTACCAGGGTATAATGATAGTGTTTATAAACCATATATATGAGTTTGTCCAATACATTCTTATAAACTTAGTTGAAATATTATTCCTACATATGCAAAGGATCATAAAAGAATACTTGATTATGCAGTTCTAGATTACTTATTTAATAAAATAAGAAATGATGCTGATAAAAGTATATTTGAAAAATGGTTATGAATGGAAAATAATTTAGTTACTAGTCAATGTGAATCAATTTAATATATAAATAAATTTATAATCTTTATATTATGACAGAAAATAATAAAAAACTTTTTCCTAAATTAAAGAAAAAGTTGAAATGATTTATAACTGATGAGAGTTGAAAAATCAGTAAAAAGGATGCTTTAGGTTTAAGTGCTTGAGCAATTCTTTTAGGCTCTGTTGATGAAGTTAATGCAGTAGCACATGCAAGCTGATCTCATGTTAGTGGTAATACTACAGCTTGTAGTACTACTTGAACACGGTGACATGCAAATTGAGCTGCTGCTCATTGAAGTTCTCAATATACACATAGTAATAATTCTTGACATGCAAGTTGAGATCCATGACATGTAAGTGTAAATTGATGTACTCCAATTATAGGTACTATGAGTCATGTTATAACTGCACATTCAAGCTGAATAGTAAATTGACATTATAGTTGAACTCCAAATTGATGACATGCTAACTGATTATGATTATGACCTGCAACGCATGTTAGTTGAGATCCAACACATGGTTCACATGGTTCACATGGTTCGCATGGTTCACATGGTTCGCATGGTTCACATGGTTCGCATGGTTCGCATGGTAGTAGACGGTAAAATATTTTT
>CALMDL010000180.1 GCA_937864995.1 uncultured Candidatus Altimarinota bacterium
GAACAAGTAAATGAAACAAAACCAATTTGGAAAAAAGAAAAAAAAGATATTAGTAGTGAAGAATATAAATCATTTTATCAAAGTTTAAGTTTTGATTGGAATGAACCACTTTTTACTATTCATAACAATGTAGAGTGAATGGTAAGTTATAAATCTATACTTTTTGCTCCTCGTGATACAAATATGTATAAAAATTTATCTGATCCAAATCTAGATTTTTGACCTAAACTTTATGTACAAAATGTACTTATTTTAGAAAACGCTAAGGAACTTTTACCTATTTGGCTTAGATTTATTTCTTGAATTGTAGAAACTTCTGATTTACCTTTAAATATAAGTAGGGAAATGCTTCAAGAAAATATAACTCTTGATAAAATTAAAAAAGCACTTACAAAAAAAGTAATCTCAGAATTGTGAGTTACATTAAAAAATAATAAAGAAGACTATATTAAATTTTGGTGAAATTATTGAAAAGTATTAAAAGAAGGAATTCATTATGAATATGAACTTAAACAAGATATAGCAGAAGTTGCTTTATTTAAAACATTAAATAATAGTGAATTTATAACTCTTGATGAGTATTTAGAAAAAGCACCAATAAAAAAAGTAGAAGTAGAAGTTGAAGGTAAGAAAGAAAACCAAGATATTAAAACTATATATTATATAATTGCAAAGAGTGAAAATGAGGCAAATGCTAGTCCTTATATAGCACAATTTAGAGAAAAAAATATAGATGTTTTAGTTTTAACAGATGCAATTGATTCATTTTTAGTTCAAAGTTTTAATGAGTATAAAGATGCTAAACTTGTCTCAATAACTAGTTCAGATATAGAATTGGAAGATAAAACAGAAGATGAAAAACAAAAAGAAGAAACAAAAAAACAAGATTACAAATCACTTTTTGATTTAATTAAAAATACAATTTGAGATGAAAAAATAGAAGATGTAGTTTTAAATGATAAACTTTGAACTGCACTTTGAGCATTGAAAACACCTAAAAATGGTATAGATCCACAACTTGAAAAAATGATGAAAGCTATGTGACAAACTGTACCAAAACAAAAAAGAATTCTTGAATTAAATTCAAAAAATCCTCTAGTTGATACAATGAAAAAAGAATTTGATAATGATGTTAAATCTACAAAATTAAATGACACAATTAAATATGCTTATTATCAAGCTATTTTACTTGAATGATGAGAGATTGAAAATATAGCAGAATTTGTAGAATTAACTAATAAATTTGCAAATAGCTATTTGAAATAAAATAAAAAAGACTAAGAATTTAGTCTTTTTTATTTTTATATGTTATAATTTTTTTGTATTAATTAATTTAAAATATGAAGAATTTTTTAGATTATACAAAAGATGTTCAAAATGTTAAGTCTGGTTTTGTTACTCCTATGTGATGAATATTTAAATATATTCAAGAAGAGGATAGTTTATATATAAATCAGAATTTTTTTGAGTGAAAAAAAATAGTTACTGAAATTGATATTGAAAATTTAAAAAATTTATTTGATGAAAAATTAGATAATATAAAAAAAATAAAAAAAGAATTAAGAGAATCTAATTTAGAAGATGTAGAAAAGAAATTTATTTTAAATGCCCTAAATTCTATTTGATTAAAATATATTTTATTTAAAAATAGTGTTTATCTAGAAGCTGAAAAAGCTTGATTTAATCTTACAAATGAGCAAAGAGTTACATATTTGTATAAAATTAATAGATTGCAAAATATCATTTATTGACCAGAAATTTCATCTCTTGATTCAGAAAAAAATAGTGTTTTAGATAAACTTACTCAAGTATATAGAGATAATAATAAAAAATTAGATGAAGATGAAAAACAATTTTTTCTAGATTTTTTGAATTCATTTGATTTTGATGATTTTGAAGAAACATTTGACCCATCAACGAAGCAATCTATAGCATTAAGTAAAAAATATTTATCAAGTGATAAAGTAGTTTTACTTTTTGAAATGGTTATAGATTTATATAATTTAGACTGATGGACTGTTTTTTTGGATCAAGATGTATGAAGTTTTTCAGTTAAAAAAGAAAAAAAACAAATAGTTTTACCAAGTAAAAAATTGGAAAAAATATCACTAAAAAGAATTCTTGAACTTTTTGACCATGAAATATGAGTACATGCTATAAGATGATTTAATTCAACTCAAACACTTAAAACAAATGGGGATTGATATCTTGAAATAGAAGAATGAATGGCAACTCTTAGTGAATTATTATTTGATGAAAAAATAGAAAATATAATTGTAGAACCTACAATTCATCATATATCTACATTTTTTGCAGAAAATATGAATTGAGAAGATACTAAAAAAATGCTTGAAATTTATTTTAAAATGATTAAATCAAAAATTGTATCTTCTGAAGATATAGAAAAAGAAGCATTTGATAGAATGTTAAGAGTTAAGAGATTTGTTTCATTAAAAGAAAAGTGAGCAAATAGAAAAGATGTAAGTTATACTAGATGACAATCTCAGATTGTAGAGTTTTTTCAAAACAATGACACTGAAACAAGATGACAATTTATAAAAGATTTTTATTTTGCTAAATTAGCTTTTGAAGATATATGACTTGTAAAAGAATTTAGAGAAAGTTTAGATATAGATGAAAGTGAATTAAAATATCCTTTATGGATTTGAAAAATACTTTATAAAAAACTGCTTTGAGAAAAAATTACTTTGGATTGATTGCAAGAGGAAGATTTTAGATTTCAAATTATAGAAGAGTTAAGTTTTTGAGTTAAAAGAAAAATAGTAAAAATACTTCAAGAAGTTAGATGAAAGAAAAAATAAAAAAACTAGTTTTAAAACTAGTTTTTTTATTTTTTTATATATAATTATAGCATTTAAAAGTAAAAACTTATATATGTTTGAGAAATTGAAATCTAAATTTAATAAAAAATATTTTATATGACTCGTTGTATCTATATTTTTAGTTATCATTTGATATAGTGTTAATCCTATTATTTGATATTTTGAACAAAAACAAATTGAGCAAATAAATTATATGTTACTTAATCCTTCTGAAGAAAAAACTATAGAGGATTGTAGTAAAATCATGACTTTTGATAAAAAAAAGTTGTGGAAAAATAATTCATTTTTTAATGAAATAACTTTTGATACCTTATTTAATGAATGTAGTTTAAAGTATGACTTAAAAAATGTTGAAATAAATTTAGAAAATTGTATTTCTATAATAAAAGAAACAAATAATTATTTTAAAAATAATTATGTATTTTTTGATTCTCTTGAAACGAAAAGAGAAGAATGTAGTAAAAAATATCTAAATCCAAATTTTAGTGTATGAACATTTTTTAATATAAATAATGATTTTAAAACTTCAATAGTTATAGATTTTGCACTTGATTTTTTTACTGATATTTGAGAGGAAAATTCTATAGAATATCTTAAAAATAGAGAAGAAGCTAAAATTAGATTAATTAAATTACTTGAAATAGATCCAAAAGTTGATATTGCCTTAGAAGATGTTTATTTATATACAAATAAAGCAATAATAAATTTAAATTTACTTCCATTAAAAGAATATAAAATTAAGTTATCATCTTTTGATACAAGTATATGAGAAAAAACAGCAAATAGAGAATTTGTTTTTACTACTCCAGAGAATAAATATTTTTGAATGAAAGTAGTAGAACCACTTTCTATATATACAAAAAATAATCTTCCAAAACTTCAAATACTTGATTACAATACTCCAAAAACTAGTACAAAAATAAAACTTTGTAGAATACCAGAGGAAACTTATGCAAAAGTTGAAGTATTATCATCAAGTTGAGACAAGGAAAATTCAAATAAATTTTTCAAAGAAGAAATTGAAACTTTAAAAACATATGAATGTATAGAAAAAAATATAATTTTTAAAGATGAAAAAGATATAAATCAAAATAAAATTATAAAAAAAGATTTTAATTTTACTGATTTTATAAATGAAAAAGATCCAAGATGATTGTATTTTGTTTATTTTTCAAATAAAGATGATGTAGAATTTAATTCAAGAGTTAACACTCCTATATTCTTTTGAGTTGTAAATTCTCATGTTACGATGAAAACATCAAAATGATGACAATGATTTTTCTTTGTTAATGATTTTGATTGAAATCCTCTTCCAAATCAAAAAATTGATGTATATTTAAATAATTTTGATGAAGTTGAAAAAACTTATAATATGGATTCAAATGATTATAAAATAAAATATAATTCAGTAATTGATAGAGATGTTTATGGTGAAAAAATAGAATTATGAGTTACAGATTGATCTGGTATTTTGGTTGTTGACTTAAAATGAAAAGTAGATGATTATTTTAATAGAACATTTGAAGATATATGGGAATATGATTGGAATAAAATGTATAGATCATTTCTTGTAAAATCTTATAGTGAGGATAATATGAGTTACCTAGTTTCAACTTGGAATTCTTGAATCGCTCCTTGGAATTTTGGTTATACAACTGATTATACATATGATGAAAATCAATTAAGTCTTCAAAGATGGTGAGAAAATCAAAAATATTATTCACATGTTTATACTGATAGAAAATTATATCTACCATGAGAACAAGTAAATATAAAATTGATTCTTAGAAATGCAAATGATTTATCAATCCCAAAAAGTGATGATACATTTAAATTAAAAATTAGTAATCCAAAATGAGAAGATATTTTTGATAAAGATATTAAATTAAATGAATTTTGAAGTTATAGTGATACTTTAAATTTAAGAGCTGATTTTGCACTTTGAACTTATAATATATATTTATTTAAAGATGATCAAACAATATATTATTCAAATTTTTCTGTAGAAGTATTTAAAAATCCAAAATTTAAAAATGAAGTTATGTTAAAAACTTCTTGATTAAATAATGATTTTGTAGATATAAAAAATACAGTTATTGAAAAATGATATTATTATGAAAATGAAGTTCATACTTGAAAATTTACTATAAATGCTGATATAATATCAAGTTATTTTTCATGACCTAGAGTAAAAAATGCAAAATTTTCATATAAGGTTTATAAACAAGATTATTATAGTGATAATTATTGGGATGATTGTTACTATTGATGTTTTTGGGAACCATATAAGGAATTTTATTCAGAATGAACTTGAACTCTTGACGCATCATGAATTTGAAAAGTAAATATAGATGTAGATTTTAGATCTAGTTATTCTGATTATAAATATATAGTTGAAGTTACTGTTACTGATGAAACAGGTGATACTATAACTTGATCAAATTCTATTATTGCAAAACTTCCAGAAGAATTTAAAAAATATAATAATCAATTAAGTTTAAAATTTTCTACAAATGAAAAATTTGTAAAAACATGAAATAAAGTTGATATAAAATGAAAACTTAGTTTATGAAAATGGACTGATTTTTACAATGATAAATATATTTTTATAGTAAAAAGAAAAGAATATTTAAGTAAAAAAGTAAAAGATGTAAATTGATATGATAGAAATGTACAAAGTGTAAATGAAATTGTAGAAAAAGTTATTTATGTAAATGATAAAAATTTTGATGTTAATAGTAATTGAGAATTATTATTGTCATATAAATTGGATAAAAATTCAGAATATGTTTTTGAATATTGATTAGCTAAAAATTATTCAATTTGAGAATTTTTATGACTTAGAGAAGATGAAAAAATAGAAAAAAAATATATAGATGAAATTGTTGAAAAATTTAATAAGGAAAAAACTCTTTATATAGAAAATTATTTAGAAGATACTCAAACAGTTTGTGATGATAAAGAAAATTGTGAAAATTGAATAATAACAAAAAGATTATATTTAAGAGATTTGATAGAAAGTTCAAGTTATATACCAGTTATCACTTATAGTAATTCAAGTTCATCAAATCCAATTGAAAATGATAATAAACTTAGAGTTATAAGTGAAAAGGTGAGTTATAAACTATGAGAAACTGCTAAGATTCTTGTAAGATTACCAGTATCTAATTCAAAAATTTTATGGACAGTAGAAAAAAATTGAGTTATGACTCATGAATATATTGATGTAGTTTGAAATGTATTTTTTAAAGAAATTACAGTTGATGATAGTTTCATCCCAAACGCTTATATTTGAGTTGTTATGGTAGATACTACAAAAAATGTAATTTGAGAATATAAAGTTTGATATACTGAAATAGTTGTTGATAAAACAGATAAAAAATCATTTATTGAAATAGATAGTGATAAAAAAACATATAAACCAAGAGAACAAGTTAATATAAATTTAAAAGTAGAAAATTGAGCTTGAGATCCTGTTAAAAGCGAATTAACTGTAATGGTAGTTGATGATTCTCTTATTAGTCTTATGTGAAATGTTGATTTAAATACTCTAGAAAAAATATTTGTTAAAATGCCATTTAGTGTGCAAACAAGTATTACAAATATTGCTATGCTTAGAAATTATTATTTTTCTAGATTATGAATTGTAGGTTGAAGTTGATATGGTGATTTTAAATGATGAGACAGTGCTGTAAGTACTAGAAATATTTTTAAAAATACTGCATACTTTAATCCAAATGTAATTACAGATGAAAATTGAAAAGCTAAAGTTTCTTTTACTCTTCCTGATAATTTAACAAATTTTAGAGTAATGGTTGTTTCAAATTCTAAAACAAATTTCTTTTGATATGAAGAAAAATTTATAGAAGTAAGGAAAAATGTAATTTTAGAAGATAAGACTCCATTTATTTTAAGAGATTGAGATATATCAATAATAAGTGCTAATTTGTTTAATAACAGTAAAGAAGAAATTAAATTTAAAGTTATATTAACAACTAAATGAATTGAAGTTTCAAAACCTGAAAAACTTATTACTTTAAAAGCTTGAGAAAATAAAAATATTTCATGGCAAATAGAGGCAAATGATACTGTTGATGAAGTACTTTATAGTATCAGTGCACTTTGAGATACTTCAGAAAATAGTGATAAAATTGAAAATAAAATCAAGATAAAAGAAAGTCCTGTTTTAATAAAACAAACACTTAAATCATGAATTTTAGAATCATATTCATCATTGAATCTACAATCAGTTATAGATAAAAATACTTTTTTAGATAAATCAAAAGTAGAGCTTATATTTTCAAATTCTAGATTATCATGAATAGAAAAAATTGTTTCTAGTTTGGCTATTTATCCATATTGATGTATTGAACAAACTACTTCAAGTACTATTCCAAATGTAATAATTAAACAATTTGATAATTTGTTTAAAGATATGTTTGATTTAGATAAAGTTGAAACAAATATTAAATCTTGAGTAGAAAGAATTATTTCTATGCAAGCAAGTGATTGATGATTTGCATATTGGCAAGGTAATAGTAATTCTGATTTACATATAACTCCATATGTACTTAGAAGTCTTGTATATATGAAAAAATCATGAATTAAAATTGATGATAGTGTTATAAATAAAGCAATAGATTATTTAGAAAAAAATTATGAAAATTCTGTAGATTTAAGTGAAAAAACAGAGATATTTTGGGCACTTAAGTATGCTTGAAAAAATCCTTGAATTGATATTTCTGTAAATTCTTTAGATAGACATTCATTACTTGCATATACTTATTGACTTGTTTATTCTGGTAAAAAAGATATAGAAAAAGTAAAATCAAATATAGAAATTTTAAAAAAGAAAATTACAACTCCAGATTCAAATTGGTATCGGGATACAACATCTGATAAAGCTATCTTTTTATCACTACTTCTTGATTTAAATGATACTACATATAATCCACTTATCGAAGAATTAGTTTGAGATTTATATAATTATGATTGGTCAAGTTATTATTATAGTACACAATCAAAAAATAATGCATTTATAGCTTTTTATAAATATTTAGAAAAAAATAAAGCAAATAATAAAGCTAGTTTTTCATTTAAACTTTGAAATTTTTCAGATAATAAAAAATATAATCTTTGAGGTGATAATCTAAATTTTATAAAATTAGAATATGACTTAAAAAATGTAGCAATGTGAGATTCTCTTAATTTATCTATATGAAATAATGGTGAAAATAAAATTTTTGTTGATTATATTATAAAAGAGTATCCACTTGATAAGGAAAAAGTAGAAGCATATTCAAACTGAGTTCAAGTAAAAAGAGAAATTTATGAAGTAAAAAATGAAAGTTTACTTAATAAGTGTTCAAATGAATATTATTATTATGAAGAAAATAAAGTAAATTGTGATGATGTTTTTACAAAAGTTACAGAACCTTTATATATAAAATGAAAATTGTATAAAACAAAGATAACAGTTACTTTTCCTGATGAAAGAATAAGAAGAAATGTAACAGTAGAAGATTATTTACCTTGAAGTTTTAGAGTAATAAATTCTAAATTTAGAACAGAATCAAGTTCTATAACTTGAACTTC
>CALMDL010000181.1 GCA_937864995.1 uncultured Candidatus Altimarinota bacterium
CTATCCGACATGCGACACTCAAAAAGGGGGAAGAGGTTTGCGAATAGAATAAAGGATAGGAGCTAAGACCTTGCCTTTTATTTTCCAAAGATTTAAAGAACGAGGTTGAGTCTAGCCGTCACCATTGGGCCACGAGTTTGTGATCCCATCACCATCAGGTATCCAGCTCCAGTCAATTCCGAGGATTTTCTGGTTCATCTTTCCTCCACAAAAATTAAACAAACAATTGTTTTATCCGTTTTAGAGTGTTTGTATCTCTAAGTTTAAGAAAAAAGCTTGTTTAGCTTTACATAGACCAGGTCGGCAGTCAGGCGAGAGCTGCGAGAGCGATGATCTTCATCGTCGTTTCCTTTCATCAGTTTGAAAAAAAGTCCACATTTGAAACAAGGCTACTTGTACAAGGGACTTTATATTTATAAGAAAATTAACACTATTGTCAAATATTTCAATTAAAGTTATGGTTTTTATGATATGAAACTCAATTTATATATCACCAGACACATCTATTTGGTAATCAATATCTATTTATTTCTCATCATTCTATATAATCACTTAATTTATCATCTATATCATTTAAATTTCTAGGAGTATCTCAATTTTGTTTCTCAAATTCTTTTTTATTAATAATCATTATTACCAATGAATTACTTGATTTATGAAGTTGAAATCATGGTCCAGAAGTTCATTTTTCTAAAAAGAAACAAGCATTTATTATAGTATCCAAGTTTGCAATTAGGGAAGTTCATACAAGTCATGTATTTGAAAAATAAGGACTTTGCATTATCTTATTTGCATTAGTTTCTATAGTTTGATGTATGATAAATATATGATTTCAATCATTAAATTTATCAAGTTCTTCTCTTATATGTTGAAATGCAATTAATCATAGTAAATTATCTTTAGATTCATTTATTTGAGTTGCTATTTCTTGTGCTCAAGAAACATTTGTTTCAAGATTTGTTTTTGTATTTGGAGTTTCCATATTTTTAATTATTTTCTAAAACTTTCAAGAATTTCATGTGCTATATCTTTTCAACCAAGTC